>JAGQHH010000273.1 GCA_020431945.1 Cyanobacteria bacterium HKST-UBA02
CCGGCCATTTTCACGAGAATATGCACTTTGTACCTAGAAGTGTACAAATTCACAATTGGTCCTCGAATAATTGAATAAATGAGAAGGCGTTCCTCCAAGGAGGTTATGGAATTGTTCGGACCGCCGGACCGGATTACCAAGCTAGATCAATGGAATTATTCCCGGACTGGAAGAACTGCGGTATCATCCACAGGTTGGTCTGCGGAAGTGCGATAAAAGCGGATAGCAGTTATCTGAAGCGTGAGAAATTGAGGGGGCGATGACAGTACAAGACAAAATTATCAAAAGGCTAGATAAGGCAATCGAAGCGGGTTCCGCTGTCATCAATTCGCCTGGGTTTAATAGTGCCTACGCTGATGAAGGATTGTATTTTGCGTTCAAGGCTCATGGATTGGCCTGTTTAGTTGATGTGCTGGGAGCAAATCACAGCTATACAAAATCATTCGAAAAGATGTTTGTTGATGCTGGAAGGCGTAGTGAAGCAGACGGCGGTAAGAGACTTCTCCAGACGGTACGTGAAGACTTTAAAGCGGGATATCTTCACTCAGTAAAAGAGCTAATCAATGCCGAAGTGTTTTCTGATTTCATCGAGATGGCAGAGTATCTTTTAACCGATGGATACAAAGATCCAGCTGCTGTACTTGGAGGAGCAGTTCTTGAAGAACATCTGCGGAAGCTTTGTGACAAGAATGGGATTTCATTGACGTTCCTAGACAACAAGGGTGACACGAGACAGAAGAAAGCCAGCGCTCTCAATGATGACTTGACGAAAGCGGGCGTATACACAAAGGTGCAGCAAAAAAATGTCACTGGGTGGCAGGGAATTCGCAACGAAGCGGCACATGGCAACTTCTCTGCTTATAATTCAGAAGAAGTTCGTTTGATGTTGTCCGGCATAACGGCTTTTATTGCGAGTTTGCCCGCATAGGCATAGGAGGGGCATAGTCGCTCGAAACTGTGTGGGAGATGTCCTCGGTAGGTGTGACTTTCCAATTTATTTTGCCGACTTTTTTGCTAATTATTTTGCCAATGTTTTCAAATTATTCGGCATGTCCAAAATGTATAGATTTCGGACAGAGGCGAAAACGAAGTCGGAAACGCCCACCAGTTGGCAAAAAAGCACATACCCCACAAAAGAGTTTCTGGACACCTATTCTGGTGGCTGGTGATTTGAACCGGCAAAATAAATTGGAGACCCCGGCAATTTAATTGGAAAAGTCACATTGCGGCATCATAATGGAAGTCAGTGAGTAGGGGGAGTCATTGACAAGAAAGATTGCCACCTGTATGAACCTTGCCCTGCTGGTTTTCGCTAGTGGTAGCTATGCTGCGACTGTCGAGGCGGATTCGACGATGGTCATCGTCAGTGCCGTAGAGTCTTCCTGGAAAGACTCCGGTGTAAAACTGAGGAAAGGGGATCTAGTATCAGTCAAAGTGGTGGGCGGTGCTTGGAGTATAAGCAAGTCGAATTACGGTAACTATCCTTACACGAAAGGTTCTGGCATTGATTGGTCGTATTTGCAAGGCAGAGATCCAGCGTGGCGAACTTATACGTGGGCAATGCAGGGAGCCAGACCGGGTGCTCTGATAGCCAGGTGTGGCAGCAATCTTGTTGAAATAGGTGCTGGTAAATCCTGGGTCTCAAACTATGACGGCGAGCTGTTCCTACTCTGCAATGATGCAAAGCGTGGATATGCAGACAATGACGGCACACTAAAAGTAAGCGTGACAGGTGGCACAAACGAAAAAGCCGCTGCATTACAGCAACAGCGCAAGCAAGAAGTGGAGGCATTCCAAGAAAGACTCAAAAGAAGGCAATCAGGACAATGAGCAAGAGGGAACAGCCGATGCGACTCCTCAACTCATTGATTGTTTCAGTCGTTGTTCTTTTTGTTTCGTGGAAATGGCTTCCCGCATGTAGTGAAGACAACACTCCTCCGTTGTCAATGCGAGGAGTAACGGTTGAGCTGAATGTAACGCCAGATGGTGACTTAAAGGTGCGAGCCGCAAATTCGAATAGTATTGAGGTGCACGTAATCTGCTATGTGAACTATTCTTCGCTTGCGAATGGGCAGCGACAGCAGCGGGAGCCGTACAGGTTTGATGGTTGGTTGGATGCCGGACAATCCAAGGATTTGACCGGAACCGCAATGGGTGATCATCCTCAATTTGGCTCATGGGGGGAGCTTAAAGTACAGACGAGGGCAGAATGGACAAAGGAAAATTTCTGACAACAGCTTTGGTGTTTGTGCTATCTGTTTGCGAGATGTGGCATCCCGCACAGGCAGGTGAGATCGGAATGATTTATCTGAAGAACAACGGCATTGCTCCTGCGGATGTCTGGGTGAATGACGAGTATCAGGGTTACGTTCTTGGAGGAGAGCTTCTGTCGGTAGACAAGCTCGGATTCGATGCCGGTGAAAAGTCCTATGGCGGCTGGTCTGGCCAAGGAGATGTCACGGTCAGGATCTGCCAGTGCAACAAAGCTGGGCAAGCATACAAGATGGAGGTAAAGTTACCAAAAGAATGGGGAACCGAGCTGGGACAAAGCTCCAAAAGTCCAAAAGTCTGGTTTGGCGAAAGCAATGCCGGAGATGAGCCAAATGTCGATGGAATCGAAGCACCTCCTATCCACCGCTCGCTAGAGGCTGATGATTGTGCAGGCGGCGCCAGCAAAGGAGCAATCAAAACGAACGCTCAGCCGGAAAAAAAGAAGGCACTTGAAGGCACATGGAGACTTTTTTTTGCTACTGGTGGCTCATGCACACTGAGTCTAGCATCGGATTCTAGCGTATATGAATCAGGGCAGAAAGTAGGTTATTGGTACATCGATGGCATTGATGTAACTGTGGTTCTGAGAAGACGTCCTGATGGAACCATCAGAGGCCAATGGGATGGACAGTCCTCATATTGGCAATCAGCGGTATATCTGCCCGCTTCTTATAATGGACGCGAAGAAGTACGTGTTATGAGAGTGCCTTGAGTGTTGTAGGGAAGCTGCGATAACGCCCGACAAGCCGGAATCGCTTGTTCAGCAATGGATACGGGGCGTGCAATGGGATGATTTTGAGCGAAAACCGGCTCTGGCTGTAGCTAGAGTCGGAGAATGGCTAAGGTGGAAGACAGACCTCAAGTCCGATAAGGGACATTATGTTTCAATATCAATAGCCCATACATTGTGGTCCCGGGTCGCTGGGCATTTGTGTGCTTAATTGAGAATTACCTAAATCGGTAGTTTATGGCGGGTCGGAGCACATTGTAAACTCACTTCCGGTTGAAGAATATATGGATTGCTTTCGAGAATAAGAACTGACTGGTATGACGAAAAAACGAAAAATCCTTTGCCATTCTTGTAGGGGAGAAGTGCCCCAATACGCTACTGTTTGCCTACATTGCGAACACGAGATTTCGGACGAGAAAGGTCAAAAGAAGACTCAGAAGGATGACTACAATCGTTATGGAATAGGTCGCAGCGTATCCAAGTCTCTTAAGAAGCAGGTTAGGGAAGAATGTGGATTTGGCTGTGTTCTTTGTGGAGCGGCCCTGTGCGAGTATGATCACTTTGATCCGCCATTTGAGGCATTGAAAACCGCGCACTCCGCATCAGGTCTAGCAATGCTGTGTGACAATCATCACAAGCGAAAGAATAGAGGCCTGATTGAAGATAGTGAAGTAAGAGAAGCGCGCGAGCATCCTCGAGCGAAGGCGCAAGGGTTTATCAGAGAAGATGAGTTCTTCCGGCAGGGAAAAGCAAATACCATCCTTCTGGGCCCAATGGGTACGAAAGGGGTTATAGAAACGCCAGGAAAAGCATTTCTTCGCTTAAACGATGTGCCAGTAATGTTCTTCGACTACGAGGGAGACAACTCAATACCACTCTTCAACGCCTTATTTCTTTACCCAAATGGAAATGTTCTTGCCATGATAAGACGGAACGAATTAATTGTAAAACCAGAAGAAGGTTTTGATATTCGAACTCCCGATTCAGCGCTGATTTTTGAATGGGAAGGAAAAAGAATTCTCCATTTAGTTCGCCTCGGATCTAATGTGATGACGATAGTTTCAATGGACCTACTGTATGTAAATCATCCTATTTTCTTTGAGGGGTCAACCCTGACTATAGGCGGATTTACTGCCATTGTAGAAGAGCAAATCAACCTAAAAGGGTCAATCATTCTTGAGTGTAATTGTGGATGCGATCACTCTCTGAAGAGGTATTGGGTGTAACTTTGTGACTTAGCGGTGCGGACTCTACTGAACAAATTCATTTCTTCGCCAGCCACCTCAAAGTCTCTTGTTGTCCAGACACAACCTTTGGCCCTAGACTCTTCAGACGGTAACGACAATAGACTTCACAACAGCCTTATGATCGTTTCAGCACAGAAAGCCATTCTGAGATTTATTGTTCGATTTGTTCAAAGGCAAGTGAGATTAGTTCTTCATGGTCAAAAGCGCGGTCTTGTACAAGCCATTTTTCCTGCTTAGGACACCAGAGCGCATCACAAGCAATTAGATGCTGACGACTTCTGTCTGGAGGTGGATTTTGAGGGGTAAAAAGTAGCCGAAGAGTGACGTCTGGAAAGCCAACGGTAATCGCGGTCCCGATCAGCCATTCGGAAGTTGAATAGATGGGAGTAGAGGAAAGCTCACGACGGCCTTTATTAAAACCCCTCTTGAGTGCTTGCCGCTCCAAAGCAGCCTCGAACTCTTCATTTATTCGTCTCATAGATCCTCTCAAGTAGGAAATTGCACTTAGCTATGGTTCCTCATCAGATGCCACCTGGGCTTTCCATAGTTGGAGTTTCGTCCTTCAAAGCAAGCTCAAGAAATGCATCGATTGTCTCCTTCAGATTATTAACGTCCTTTTCTAGCAATTTTACAAGTTCAAAGATTCCGGAATCGACTTCAATATTCAGAACCTGTGCCAATTTAACGATCAAGTTGATGATGTTTAGATGTATATCTATTAGCTCGGCGAAGATGCTCAGGAAGTGCTGCTCAATAAATCTTTCCACAAAAGCCGTTGCAAACAATATCTTAGCTCCAGACGCCCAACTGCCAGCCGAAAGAACAGTTGCATGAGTGAATTGGCTAAGATGTGCATAGTCATCAGCTAGGCGATGCAATTGCGGTTTTAGTTTCGCCAAGGTCTTCCAAGCATCGTCCTTCTCAAGGAGGTAATAGATCTTGAAGTTGTCCTTGTATCGCTTCCAATCCTTATCTGAGTTAGCCGCCGCTAACCAACTTTCTACCGTACTTGGTTTTTCCACTGCTCGAGCTGAAAAAATCGCATACTCAACTGCTAGTCTGGTCTTTAGACGACAGTCCCTTGAATAGCCTCTTGCTAGAGCACGAAAAGCAGTAATCAACTCGGTCCGGCAGGTAATACAGGTCTGCATGAGCAAAAGTGCTTCGGGCTTTAAGGGTTGGCTATTCGTCAGATTCTCAATGATGGTCTTGTAAGCGTCGCCCAACTCATGCAACCATTCAAAACGGTCTCCCATCATATCAAGGTGACGACTGTAAGCACTGCTCTCGTACGCTTCTGTTTTGTAGAAGTCAGTCCAGTCATCGGGATTGTCAGAAACACCTGGTGGTGGAATAAAGGTGCACTTGTTGTTGAGAACACTGACATTTATTCGTGTAACTGGATTTAGCCCGTAGACCGAGTTAGAACCGCATTCGTACTCCACTGTAACGTTGTGACTACTTTGCGTTTGATTCGCAATTCTCGCCTTTTTGCAAAACGTACACAACGCTGGAATCGACATAGCTAAACACCTGAATAATAAAGCAAGTGAAAATACTCGAGCTTGCCTCTAAAAATTTGGAGGCCCAAGCATTTCGCAGGGCTCAGGAGCCATCAGAATAGCCGGACTCAGTAGACTCCTGCTCAAAACAGATATGGGCACCCTTGCCAAACCAGAGATGCGTCGTACTGCACCTTTGGACCTTCAAATTTTAGCAGCACAGAATCGCAGACATCACATCATCGACGCTCAGAAAGGACTAGAACGCGAGCAAGCGACT
>JAGQHH010000274.1 GCA_020431945.1 Cyanobacteria bacterium HKST-UBA02
TCTTCTCACCGGCATGGACGTCGCCAATGCCTCCATGTACGACGGACCCACTGCCTGCGCCGAAGCCGGGCTCATGGCCTGCCGGGTGACCGGACGCAAAAAGCTCATCGCCCTCTCTTCGGTGAACACCGAATACCGCATGGTTACCAGCGCTTACAGTAAAGCCTGCGGGGTTGTCTGGCAGACCGTCGATAAAGAAATTCCGGTAGATTCCCAGACCGCCGCAGTGATCGTCCAGTATCCCAACTTCTTCGGCTGTTTCGAGGACATGGACGCGATCGCCTCCCTTGTACACGAAGCCGGCGCCCTGCTTGTAGTGGTGAGCGACCCCATCGCCCTGGCTTATCTGACCACCCCGGCAGAGCTCGGGGCGGACATCGTCGTGGGAGACGGTCAACCCTGCGGAAATTATCTCAGTTTCGGCGGTCCTTCGGCAGGCTTCATGGCTACCCGCAAAGACTATGTCCGCCAGCTCCCGGGACGTCTCGCCGGAGTGACGGTAGATAACCGCGGACAGAGGGCTTTCACCCTCACCCTCCAGACCCGCGAGCAGCACATCAGAAGAGAGCGGGCCACCTCGAATATCTGCACAAACCAGGCTCTCAATGCTCTTTCCATGCTGGTCTATCTCACCATGCTGGGCAAAGAAGGCTTGAGCCGCCTGGCGGAGATCTCGATGCTACGCGCTCATTACCTGAAAGATCTCCTGGTGGCTATCGACGGCGTCGAGCTTGCTTTCGATGAGCCTTTCTTCAACGAGTTTCTCTTGAAGATCGACGGTGATGTCGACCAGATCCTCGACTCGATGAAAGAAAAAGGCATTCTTGCCGGACTGAAAGTGGCGAGCATGTATCCCGAGCTGAAGAACCATATTCTCGTGGCCGTAACCGAGATGAACCCTGTGGAAGAGCTCGATGAGTTCGCCCGGACTCTCGCGAGCGTCATGGCGAATCGAAAGGCCGGAGCCAGAGATACAAAAGTAGCTGTGCCTTAAGTTATAATCGAACGAAAGCAAGAGTAACTCAGGAAAACCAGATGGAGCCAGGAGAGCACAAAAGACTCGGATCGGAAGCGGAAGCTGGCGCCAGGGCGAAAGTGGAAGTGGAAAAACAAGCAGAAGTAGCGGTGAATACCAGAGAAGTGGAAGCACAGGCAGACGATTCGGAAAAAGGCGGGTTTTTCAAAGGCATCGTGCGCGAGCTGGTGGAGCTGGTGGTGGTCACCCTGGTTCTGCTCATCGCCATTCGCTGGATAATCGGCGAAGCCCGGTATATACCCTCGGCCTCCATGGAGCCGACACTACAGATCGAAGACCGCCTCATCGTCGAGAAAATCTCCAAGAATCTCGGACATCCCATTCAACGCGGAGACATTCTTGTTTTCTATCCGCCGCCGGTGGAGATGGGAGGCAGAGACCTGCGCAACGATCCTCTGCATATTTTCGGAAGGCTTACTGGGCTGCCTTTCCTGCCCAACGAGCCGGCTTTCATCAAACGGGTAATCGGTCTGCCCGGCGACCACATCAGGGTTCAAGCCGGAGTCGGAGTTTTCATAAACGGCCAGCTCCTGGACGAATCGGCTTATATCAAGGAAGTACCCGAATACAACCTGAACGTCCTGGGCGATATCGGCGGTCATAACACCACCGGCGAGCATATCCAGCCATATGGCGTTAAGAAAGAGCCGATCATCGTACCGGCCGGTCATCTTTTCATGATGGGTGACAACCGAAACAACAGCGAAGACAGCCATGTCTGGGGATTCCTCGATCAGAAGCGGATCATCGGCAGAGCCTGGGTCCTGATCTGGCGAAGATTAAATCCGCCCATCTATCCACGCATTCTTAATGAATGATCAGATGGGTATATTATTTATCGAGCATGCGTTGGGTTATCTCTACAAGAGGTTCAAATGGCCAAGTCTTCTTCTTCGGTGTCCGGCCGGCAAAAATCAACTGAGAGCGAAGCCGAGTCCCAGGACAAGAAAACTCGCTATCTGAAAGGCGCCAAGAAAGAGAGCGCCGGCAGCAAGAGCAAGAGTACAGGCGAAAGCAAGAGTGCAGGCGAGAGCAAGACCAAGCCCGCCGCCTCCGCAAAGTCTGGCCGGGAGAAAGAAGGCGCCCTGAAAGAGTTCGAAGAGGAGCTCAACAAACGTGAAGTCGCCTTGATCGAACGCGAGATCAAGACCATCCGCATGCAGGAAGAGCTCGACCGTCTGAGACCCCTTTCCGGGCTATATCGCGTGGTCAAGGCAATGGCCACCGAGAGACGGCTGGACTCCCTTCTGGACACCATCACCCGTGAAACCCAGAACATGCTCAAAGCGGACCGCTGCTCGGTTTTTGTAGTGGAGCAGAATTCGGGCGAGCTCTGGACCCAGGTCGCCCAGGGGCTTGTGGGCTTCAAGACTATCCGCATTCCTCTCAGTGGCACCAGTATCGTGGCTTACTGCGCCCGTTCCGGCGAGATCATCAATATTCCCGACGCCTACGATGACGAGCGTTTCGACCGCGAAGTGGACAAACACACGGGCTACCGCACCAAGAGCGTCCTCTGCGTACCGATGATGAACCGCTCCCGCGGCGTTATCGGGGTTTTCCAGGTGCTCAACAAGTCAGGCGGTCCTTTCACCAGCGAAGACGAAGACTGGCTCGTGGGACTGGCTGCGGTAGCCGCGGGCTTGATCGAGCAAGCCCAGGCCTATCAAGAGATCGAGCACTTCGTGGACAAGACTCTCGAAGTTCTCGCCCAGACTATCGATAAAAGAGACCCCCTCACCGCCGGTCACTCCATCCGGGTCACCAACTATTCCCTGCTCATCGGTCAGGCCATGAGCATCCCGGCCCAGGATATCGATGTCCTTCGTTATTCGGCGATGATGCATGATTATGGCAAGATCGGCGTCCCCGAAGCCATACTCTGGAAAAACGGCAGGCTCACTCCGGAAGAGTATGCCTGCGTCCAGACCCATGCCCGTATAACTTTCGACCTGCTCTCCAACCTGCCCTTCACCCGCAGGCTCGAGGCAGTGCCCTTCGTGGCCTCCTGCCATCATGAGAAGCTCGACGGGACCGGCTATTATCGCGGTCTGGCCGGAGACCAGATTCCATTTCTGGCTCGAATAATCGCTGTAGCAGACGTTTTCGACGCCCTCACCTCGGTGCGCCACTACCGCAACCGTATGCCCATAGACAAGGTCTACGAGATTCTCGAGTCGGGCATGGACAACCATTTCGATACCCGCTGCGTGGAATCCTTCTTGAAACTCCCCTGCCATCAGGTGCTCACCGTCATGGAGTCCGAGCGCGATCACAGCGCCTCGGGAAGCATCGATATGTTCCGCAATGTCACCTGGCTGCGGCTCACCGAGCTGGTCTCAGGCGCCACGCCCAAACGCGGCGAGGAAGGACTTCTGGATGCATTCCAGAACATGTACAACCACGGTCTCCCCAAGGACTATCAGGCTCTCGATTAAATGACACCGAAAATAAAGCGGCGGCGCTCACTGGTCCCGGTCACCATGTGCGTCCTGGCAGTTTTGCTCTTCCAGCTCTTCGCCCTCCTACCCGTCTCAGCCCAGCAGGCAGGCGGAGGTAGCGAACCGGTCGGCGATGACAGCCCGGCAGCGGCTACCTGGAACGGTCAGCAGCTCTTCATCTATTACGCCACTCTCGACAGTCTCACCCCCTCCCAGAGAGCCGCCCGGACCAGCCGGATTATCCAGAGCCTGGTGGAGGATCCCGACTTCGAGCCGGGTCTGGTGAGGCTATCGGAAACTCCCCAGGGCACGGCGATCATGTACCGGGATATGACTATCGCCACAGCCTCCATCGATGACGCTAAATCCGCCCAGAGCAGTACCAGGCAGCTGGCCGCCAAGTTCGCCGCCAAGCTCCGGGGTCTTTTCGTGGAGAAAAAAGAAGAAGTCACCGCCCAGCAAGTGGCCATCGCTTCTTCCATCGCCATAGGCGGGCTTTTCATCCTCTTTCTGGTAATCGTCCTTCTTTTCAAAACCGGAAGCTCCACCATCACCTGGATCAAGAGCATCAAGGACAGGACCCTCAGAGACATCAAGATCCAGAATGCCACCCTGGTGAGCTCGGACATGCTGGTCAATTCGCTTATCTCGGTGGTGCAGCTCCTCCAGCTCGTGGTCTTCCTGGCCGCGGTCTATACCTATCTGGTGGTGGTTCTCGAGAGCTTCCCGAACACCAGGAGCATGGGTATCACTCTCAAAGAGATGTCGATGATGCCTCTGATAAGCGCATCCGAGCATCTGGTCGACTTTCTCCCCAATCTCTTCGCCATCATCATCATCGGTATCATCACCTATGGTGCTATCGCCTTCTGCCGTTTCGTCTTCGACGCCATGGAAGCAGGCACCATCTCAATCTCGGGCTTCGAGCGGGAATGGTCGCGGCCCACATACAAACTCGTCCGGGTCCTGATCATTCTTTTCTTCCTGATTCTCGCCCTGCCTTATTGTCCGGGCTGGGAGTCGGATTCTTTCAAGCAAGTCGGGCTGTTTTTCGGACTGCTCTTCTCCCTGGGCTCCACATCGGTGGTAGGGCATATCATGGCCGGCACTGTGCTGACCTATACCAATGCTTTCAAGAAAGGCGACCGGGTGATGATCGGCAATTGTCTCGGCGATGTCATCGAGAAGTCCATGTTCGTCACCAGGCTCAAGACCCCCAAGAACGAAGTGATCTCCATTCCCAACGCCGAGATTCTCAACTCTCACGTGGTCAACTACAGCAAGATGGCCCAGGAAGGCGCTCTTATTCTTCATACCGAAGTGACCATCGGCTATGACGTGCCCTGGCGCAAGGTCAACGAGCTCCTCATCAAGGCAGCCGGTGAAACCGAGCATATTCTGGATCAGCCAGAGCCCTTCGTCCTCCAGAGAGCCCTCACCGACTTTTCAATCACCTACGAGCTCAATGCCTTCACCAACGATGCCGGGCTCATGCCTCGCACTTATTCGAGCCTCCACGAGAACATCCTCGATCAGTTCAACCAGGAAGGTCTCGAGATCATGTCTCCTCGCATTATCAGCATTCGCGACGGCAACGCCCTCACCATTCCCCGGGAGAATCTCCCGGAGAATTACGAGCCTGCCTCATTCCGGGTGGATACCGGCAAGAAGAAATAGCAGCTTGATTGATTGATTTAAGAAATGAGCGCAAATAAGCGCAAAATAAACCGGCATAAATGCGATCAGGATTCATTGCGATTAGAATGGCCGCCATGGCCATTAATTTTTCGAGTTCCAGAACAAGATTCATTTTTCGGAGCCCTGCTCCCGGCGAAGCCGGCTTTTGTAAGACCGGCTTTCGCAAAACCGGCTTTCGTAAAACCGGCTTTCGCGAAATCGCTTATCTACTTCTTGCAATCGCCATTCTGGCAGTGGTTAGTACTACTGCATCTGAGGCTGCCGGCTCCGAACGGGGCGACACCGGCAAGCCGAGCCTGATAGACAAGCTGGAGCCCATGCCGATCGAGCACGGGCATGCGGACGAATCGACAGATGACACTGCCGGCGATACTGTGAAGAAAGAGAAAGACAAAGAGCAAGACAAGCCGATTACGGTCTTCGAGGATCAGGACGAGGAAGACGAAGATCTGGCGCCCACCGGCGATGTCGACGTCTACCTGTCTGTGGCGGTGCCCCATACTCGTAATGTCGTGGTCAAAGGAATGGCTTATCCCTATCCGCCAAAGATGCCTCTGATAAGCTCCAATATGCTCCCGGACGACGACAAGAGCATCAAAGAGCTTCTCATGGGAAGCGGTTATCTCAGGCGCCAGACGGCGAACCAGCCCAATCCCCTGGGGGGCTGGCGCTGGCAGTACGCGTTCAATAAAGCCGTTAAAAAGAGCCGCCTTACCTTCCCGCATTCCATAGTCGAGCATTACCGCTGGTCCAATGCCATGGTCAAATTCATCAGGCCTGAGATCCAGCAGATAAACAGATTCGAGAAACAACGTCTGGCCAAGTACCAGCTGGAAGAGTCGTTTTTCACCGAGCATTCCGAAATCATCAAGCACGATTCGGCCCGCCGGGGACTCGATCCGGTAGCCATCGAAGTTCTTCCCGCCAGCCCCAAACGACTCGGGCTCGATATGAAGGTCAGAGTAGCCCGTGCCAAATGGTGGTTCACCGTGGATTACACGGTGCCCGGCCTCACCTATCACTGGCGGATTATCCGGGATCTGGCCAAAGAAAAGCCCGAGCGCCTGATTCTCAACGAGGGGAACGCCATCTCTATCGAGGGCGGCTGGTAGAGACCTCGTGCACCACCACCTGGACGGTGGGCTTGGCATTGAGACGACCGCGCAGAGTTTTCACACATAGATCCCGCACCGCCGCGCGCATAGCACCAGACTCGGTGCCGTCTTTCATCTCGGAGACCGCCTCGATCACGACCTCTTTGAGCTTGCTCACCGTATCCTGCCACTGGGGAGCCCGCAGGAAGCCGGAAGCCCCGGCAGTAATCGTTGGCCCGGCAATTATATTGAGACCGGGATCCACCACCATACAGACCGTCACCACTCCTTCCAGGCTGAGGGCGCGCCGCTCCTTCACCGAAGCCGTGGAGACCCGCTCACCCTGCTCGCGGTTGAATAGAACCGGCTCGGCCTCAATACTTCCCACCAGGCTGGCGACTCCATTGCGAATCTCGAGGATATCGCCGTTATTGATGGGAAAAACATTCTCGGGATCGAGGCCCCAGTCGATGGCCAGTTGGGCATGGTGCATTATATGGCGGCCTTCGCCGATAGCCGGTATGAAAAAGCGCGGCTTCACCATTGAAAGCATCAGCTTGAGCTCTTCGCAGGAGGCATGCTTGCTGACATGCACTCCCTGCTTGAAACCCTGTACTGCGTGAACTCCCAGACCAAGGAGCTGATCGAGGATCATAGCCAGGAATCGCAACCGACCCGGCATGACATGAGCGCTATAGATCAGGCTGTCGCCCTCTTTCAGGGAGATCTCGGGATGATTGCCATAAGCGAGACTGTAAAGGACATTGAGAGGATCGTCCTCGATACCGCTGGCAATCACCATGACTTTGTCGTCGTCCAGGCTGTCCAGTTGCTCGACGGTGGCTTCGAGACTGCGATCGTAGATGAGATTGCCGGTAATTGCAGCAGCCAGGGCTGTTCTCAATAGCGAATCTCCGACCAGCACTACTTTTCGCCCGGTGCTCCGGGCTATATTGAAGAATATCTGCAACCGGTGCGTATTGGTCCCGGGAAAGACCACGAAGACCCGCCCTTCAGCCGCTCCCACAGCTTTCTCCAGAGCCGGGGCGATGGACGCCTCGGAGGGCGTATAGCCGGTGTACTCGACCCCGGAAGAGTCGCTTATGAGTAGACTGACCCCTCGATCCCCGGCTTTGCTGAAACCGCCCACATCGAGAAAGCGCCGGTCCACAGGAGTCTGGTCCAGCTTGAAGCTCGAGGTATAGACAAGATTCCCGGCCGGCGTGCTGATAGAGAGGGCACAGGCATCGGCGATGGCGTTATTGACAGGCAGCCATCCCACCTCGAAAGGACCGATCTCGTAAGGTTTGCCGGTCTCCACCGTGTCCAGGAGGTCGGGCAGACGGCTTGATGCACCGCCATCGGCGGCAGCTCCGGTAAGAAGCTGGCAGACGAAACGGGGAGCCATGATTCGCGGAATGTCAAGGTGTCTGAGCAGGTAGGAGACAGCCCCGCAATGCTCTTCGTGGCCGTTGGTGAGAAGCAGGCCCAGTATCCTCTCCTGGTTGGTCTCCAGGAAATTGGTATTGGGCAGCAGCAGGTCGACCCCGGGCAGGCTCTCGTTGGGATAAGCAGCCCCGGCATCGACTAAGAGGATCTTGTCCCCATAGGTGACAATCCAGAGAAGCTGGCCGAGCTCGCTCTGCCCGCCAAGAGGTATGACGCTCAAACTGTCATAGTGGATATTGGCCGTGTCGGAAGCGATAATGCTCATTCTGAAAAGATAGCAGCTCGGGCCCGATCAATTTCTTAGATGTTTGACCCGGTCCCAAAAGATTTCAGGAAGTCGTACAATCACAAATGTCCAGTTGAGCCAGTAAAGCAAATAATCATGATAGTAAGCAAACCAACCGCCCGGGATCTTCTCTTCGACAACGCCGCAGCATTCGAGAGCCGCACCGCACTGGTGGACTCCACAGGAGAAGTCTCCTACAAAGACCTCTACCGGCTCGTGGAAACCTTTCAGGAACAGCTCCTCGAATGCAGAGTAAGCCGAGGCGATCGTATAGTTTTAACAGGCCGCAATAATGCTCAGCTGGTGGCAGCGATTCTTGCTTGCTGGCGTCTCGAATGTCTTGCCATCCCCATCGATTTCAGGATGACAGTAGGCGAGGTCGCCAATATCTGCCAGAAAGTGCAAGCCAGTGTCGTACTGGCATCCGAGGTCTTCGCCGACATCCAGACCCTGAAGACCGAAATACTCGAGAAAAATGGAGCGAAGGAACAGGACACGAAGTTCTTCACCCTCGAGTCAATAGTTTGCTCCGCAGCCGGCTCGGCGGCTGGCTCCGCAAAAGACTCCGGAGCCGCCGGCAAATCCAGAGAGCCGTCCTCGTACGACTTCGACGCCCTTGTGATCCTCACCTCGGGCACCACCGGCACCCCCAAAGGCGCCGTCCACACCTTCGAATCGCTCATCGAGAATCTCCGGGAGCTCTCTCACTATTTCAGGATGGGCGACACTACCAGGCTCATTCTGCCCCTGCCGGTCAGCCATATATTCGGTCTGGAAGTGCTCTTCATCGTCCTTCTCTACGGTGGCACAGTGATCCTCTGCGATCTCGACCCGACCTCGATGATCGGTGCCATCAACAAATACGAACCTCAGATCCTGGCAGGAGTCCCCACCATATACGGTGCACTACTCAGCGCCGGCAAAGATCGCGTCAATCTCGAAGCGGCCCAGCTCCTGCTTTCAGGCGGCGCCCCCCTGCCCATCAGCCTGGCCAGACAGTTCGAAGAGACCTTCGGAAAGAGAATAAATAACGGTTATGGCAGCACCGAATCGAAGCTCATCTGTCTCAATGTAGACGGTCCCCTCGAATCGATCGGCCGGCCCATCGAATCAGCCACCATCAGAGTGATCGACCCGGAAGGCAAAGAGCTCGAAGAAGGTCAGGAAGGAGAGATCTATATCGATTGCCCCCTGGTCATGAAAGGATATCTGGGTCAGGAAGAGAAAACCAGAGAAGCACTCACCCCCAGGGGCTACCGCACAGGCGACATCGGCTATGTCAAAGACGGCTATGTCTTCATCTCAGGTCGAGCCAAAGAAATGATCATAGTGGCAGGCAACAAAGTCTTCCCCAGCGAAGTCGAAGACGTGCTCGCCAGGCACCCCCTGGTCAAAGAGGTAGCAGTCACAGGAGTGGACCACAGCCGCCTCGGTCAGATCGTGAAAGCCACAATAGTGATCGGAGACGCCGATCTCAGCGAAAAGCTCGACGGAGCCCAGACCAAAGAAACAAGAGAGTCCATCCTCACCGACCTGAAGTCTTTCAGCAAGGAAAATCTAAAAAGAGAGCTCCGCCCCATGGTCTGGGACCTCCGGCCCGAAAGCCAGCCCCTGCCCAAAACAAGAAGCGGAAAGATCGACAAGAAAATGCTTTCCTGACAACCCCACCCGGGTCGAATCTTGTTTCTGGATCTTCAACCGATATCGGTTGAGGTCCTGAATCTGAAACTTCAACCGATATCGGTTGAGGTCCCAGAATCAATTCTTAGAGACTTTCCAGTCGAACAGGTAGCGAATCTGGACATAAGGGGGCGAGCCCTTGGGAAGGGGGTCCAGGGGCGAGGCTGCTTTCAGGGCCTCCATGGCGGACTGGTCGACTTTAGGGTCCCCTGAACCGTCGACTATGGCCGGGTCTACGATTTTGCCGTCCCGGGTGATCGAGAAAACGGCGACCACGGTCTTCTGATTGAAGCCTTTGGGTGGGGTCCATCTTGCCTGAATGTCTCGTTTCATCTTGGCCATATAGGGACCGAAGTCTACATCTGCGACGTCCTCATCGTCTTCCGGCTCTGGTTCCGGCTCGGGCTCTGGTTCGGGTGCTGATTCTGCTTGTCTGGCGGCAGCTTGCTGCGCTCTAAGGCGCTCTTTAGCTTCCAGGCGGGCTTTCACCTCGGGCATCTTGTCCAGGGGGTGACCGATGCGGACATGCTCAGGGTGCGAGCTTTTCACCGGGGCTCCCGGTGCTATGGCGAGAATCTCCCTGGCGTCGTGGGGGACGGCCAGGACAGGATCTTGAGATTTGCCCAGAACATTGTGGACCTGGGCGCCTACACTCTGGCTGACATACTGGGCGACAGTGGCCAGATCCATCTCGCCGGCTCCGGACTTGAGTCCATCGAGGAGGCTGGCTACAAAGAAAGAGGAGTTGGCCACCGAGGAGGGGTAGGAAATGCTGCCGGGCTGGCTGGCCGCAAAAATCGATGTGTGGGTCTCATCAGCAATTTTCTGGAATATTGCCTGGTCCAGGGACGGAGATCCGGCTTTTTCGTCGGCCGGGGAAATATCGAGAATGGCGAGAATATAGGGGGATTGAATTCGTCTTCTCAGCTCGGCAAGGGTTTCTTTGAGCTTGATCGTGCCTGTCTCGGGGCTTGCTGAATCGGCTTCGTAGAAGCAGAGCCTGAGGTCCTGGCCGTCGGCGGTGGGGATATAGCGGGTTCCGAAATAGAGAATCACCAGATCGTTGGGCAGGGCATGCTTGAGAA
>JAGQHH010000023.1 GCA_020431945.1 Cyanobacteria bacterium HKST-UBA02
ACGTCGCACCCTCACATATCCCTCAGATCTGTTCGATTTAATAGGGAGAGTAAGACCAATCGAGGAGAGACCAGTGAGCAGGAATAAAGCCCAATCGAAGAGAAATCGCAGTTTGAAGGATTTGAGAGAAGTCAAGGAACTGGAAGCCGACAGCCTACAGAAGGTCAATGCCGGAGCCAATGGCGGTAGCGGTGGTGCTGCCGGTCTTATTGGAAACGGTGGAAACGGCGGAAACGGCGGAAGCGGCGGCTGGATTAGCGGTAATGGCGGCAAGGGCGGCAATGGCGGAAGTGGTGGAAGAGCACGCTGAGCAAGTTAACACTAATTGAGGAGAGAACAGTGAGCAGAAATAAGACCCGGTCATCGAAAAGAAATCGTCGACTCGAAGACCTGAAAGAGTCCAGAGCAGTAGGACAGGACGAAATGCAGAAGGTCAATGCGGGTTACGCCGGCGGCAATGTCGGGAAGGGCGGTTTCTTTTTCGGCAATGGCGGGAACGGCGGCAATGGTGGTGGTGGCAATGGCGGCAATGGCGGTTCCGGGTTCAGGAAATGATAGCCAGGAGTATATAGACTCTATATTCAACTGGTGAAAACAGCCGTGGATCTTGACTGTTTGCTCGTCTTAATTTGACTGCCACTGCGCATCATGCAAGGATCAGTCTTTATCTCGAGAGCAGTGAGGTGTCCCTCTTGTCGGTTTCCGTTAGCCAGGCTGGTCAGGTTTTGCAGGACCTTTTCGGGCTGACCGATTTCAGAGCTCATCAGAAGGAAGTCATCGACAATGTCCTGGCAGGTCGGCACACACTAGCCCTGCTCCCCACAGGATACGGCAAGTCCCTGTGCTATCAGGTGCCCAGCCAGATGCTTCCCGGGCTCACCCTTGTGGTGTCGCCATTGATCGCCCTCATGCGTGACCAGGTAGTCGGTCTCACCGCTCGTGGTATCAAGAGCGCGACCTATTTAAATAGCACCGTCAGTGAAGACGAGCAATTCGCCCGAGTTGATGCGATTAGAAAGGGTCTGGTCAAGCTCCTCTACGTGGCGCCGGAGCGTTTCGAGTCCAGTGCTTTCCGCTCTCTGCTCAAGGAAGTCGAGGTATCGCTCCTGGTCATCGACGAAGCCCATTGCATCAGCCAGTGGGGACATGACTTCCGCCCTCAATACAGGAGTCTCGCCGGACACCTCACCGAGTTCCAGGCGAGCACGGTCCTGGCCCTGACCGCCACCGCCACGCCAGGGGTGCGGCAGGACATTGTCGATTCCCTGGCTCTGCCGAACATGGCAGTTATTGTTGGAGAGCTCGACCGACCCAACCTTCATCTCGAAGTGGTGGAAGCCAAAAACGCCGCCGTCAAAGATGGCTTCTTGCTCCAGGCTATAGCCCGGGAAACGGAGCCGGTGGTCGTTTATGTGAGCAGCCGCAAGGAGTCCGAGCGAGTCGCTCAATTTCTCAAGAGCCGGGGCTTCAAGTCAGGCTGCTACCACGCCGGTATGACCGGGGATGCCCGGCATCGAGTCCAGAAGCAGTTCGAGAACGAGGATATAAAGGTAATCGCTTGCACCACCGCCTTCGGCATGGGCATCGACAAAGGCAATATACGTCGGGTGATTCACTACAATCTGCCCTCCTCTCTCGAGAGCTATTTCCAGGAAGCCGGCAGAGCCGGACGCGACGGCAAGCCGGCGGTCTGCACCCTGCTCTTTCAGAAGAAAGACATCTTCACCCAGAAATGGCTTCTGGGGAAAAACTACCCCGACGACAATCAAGTCACCGACATCTATCGTCTCATCAAAGGCGCCGGTCTTGCAGGCGTGCGCTGGCAGGAGCTTCTCGGCAGCCTCAATATCGAGGCGCCGGCGCTGAACGGCGCCCTCGATCATCTGCGCTCGATCAAGCTTGTGGACGTCGACAGCCGGGGGACTCTATATGATGGTATGCCGGATCGTATCGATCCCGCCATCGATCTCCAGCCGCTGAGACAGAGAAAGTATCGCGATCAAGATCGACTCGAGAAGATGATCGGCTATGCCACCACCCGGACCTGCCGCCGGCGCTCGATCATCGCTTATTTCGGGCAGCGCCTCTCCGACTCGTGCACCGGATGCGATATCTGCCACCCCGATCTCTTCTATCAGGAGCCGGTCGACAGCCACTCTGCTAGCGGCTCCTCCGGCACCTCCGGCTCCGGTCGCGGCTCTGCCCAGTCCGGCGTGTCCGGTAGCGGCTCGACTCATGGCTTATCTAACAACGTAGAGTTGCGCCGGGACATTCTCGAGCTTGTGCGCGCACTGCCCGGGCGGGTCGGGCGCACGAGTTTCGCCAAGATTCTGCGAGGAAGCAAAGCCAAAGATGTCATCGAAGCCGGTCTGGACCGGCAGGAGACCTACGGCAAGTATGCCGCCCTCAGCAATGATGACGTCCTCGGAACTATCGACGGTCTGATTGAAGAAGGACTGATCCGCAAGGTCGGCTCGATGTATCCCAAGCTCAGCCTCACCGCAACCGGTAAGAAAGAAATCTCCACCAGTCAATAGCTGCAGCTGCATTCTGCAATATGACTGTGAGGTCATCTTTTTTCCGAAAAACTTGATCCCACAGTCATATCTCTGGCTGGAGATGACTCTCAGATCAACTTTTCTCGAAAAAAAATGATCCACCAGTCATATGGCCTGGAAGAGATCTACTGGCTATCCTCGGGGAAAAGTCGAGTTCGGGGCGCATACGCTCGTCGTCTTCGGCGAAGGCGAAGTAGAAGAACATGGGCAGA
>JAGQHH010000275.1 GCA_020431945.1 Cyanobacteria bacterium HKST-UBA02
AAAGGACAGGTGAGGACTGGCACATTGTGCCAGTCTTTACTGATTTGGGAACACATTGTTCACAAACCATCGCTAGAATTCCTGATACTTACCAGCAAATCAAGATCTACCCGGTCCTTCCTTTCCCTTCAAACCCAGGGTTCTTGACCTATGTCACGTTTCGAATCTGCGTCGCAGAGCTATCAACCGTCGGAGGCCTCAGCCTTGCAAGTCGGTGATTTTACTTCCGAGGCACCACAGCCGCAAAGTGACGCCCTGGCGGGCGATCGGCTGGCGCTTGGCGGGGGAGCCTCGAGCCCGGAGCAGAACGATCAATCCGTCACCAGCGCAGGATTCGCTTCTGCCAGCGATCTTCTTTCCGGGATAGGAGGAGACCGTCCCAATGCCTCGGCGGGCGGACCCAATGCCGATATCGAGGACTCCGCCTACGAAGCCCAGGGAGTCGAGGACCGTAAATACGGCGAAAGGAGAGAGCAGGACGGCACTGTCTCGGTGCATGATAACGAGCAGAGCGAGACCCCGGAGAAAAAAGACGGCAACCAGGCAGTGATCGACAACGGCATGGACGGAGCCGATCACGGCAATGGCGTCCTCGAAGGAGCAGCCGGAGACCAGAAAATCAAAGGCGAGAAGAGCCCGGGCGATAACCAGGAAGAAAAACAAGACGAGCACCGCCCGGATGTCGAAAATGTCAACGCCGGCTCCAATCCTGAGGATGTGCACGAAAGTCAGAGGAGTATGCCGGACAGCCTGAGCTTCGATCCGCACACCGGCGAAGAGAGCGCCATGGCCAACAGTCTTGCCGGACGCGACGCGGCTGCCAGCAGACAGCAGGGGGGCGACAGGAGCCTCGCCCGGGGATCCGCCGAGCAAGCCGCCAGGCAGATGACCAGCGACCGCGGTCAGTCCCGGGCTGTAAAGGCCAGCCCCGCTCTGACAGCGTCTTTCGACCGCTATATCGATAAAGTGAAAGACACCCGTCAGGCTTGATTCCGATCTCGACTCTGTTCCTGTTCGTTATTCTCTTCTTCGATATGACGCATGCTCTCGCGGATATCGATGTGGTAGCTCCAGGGCTTGCACCAGTAACGGTGGCTACCCATGATGATCAGAATCAGCTCGTCATTTTCTTTGCTCTCGACGAGATCGCACTTGTAGTGCGCTTCTTCATCTAAGGTCTCGAGAGCATCGAAGCCGTTCTCGCTGGCGAGATTGACCAGGAAATTCTCGGTCTCGAACTGCTCGAGCTTCTCATGCAGATGAAAGAAGAATCTCCAGGTGTCTCCGGTTTGCTGTCTTATGATCCGGACAGTGGAGGGACGGCTGAGATTATGGGATTTCCAGAGCATTCTCGCCTGGTTCGTCAGGTTGGAGCGATGATCGCTGAAGAAAAAGAGAGTGCAGAAAGCGACGGTGCCGAAGAGCACCAGAGGAATGGTTATCTGCGGGGCGAAGAAGACCATGGGCGGAGTCAGGACCGCAAAAATGCCGAACAGAGCCCATTTGGGCCAGCTCGTTTCCTGGTAGCCGATCTCCTCGGGAAAGGTCGGCTTCGGCTTGCTTTTTTGTTCTTCAACCGGCATAGAAGAAATCTGCAATTGCTCCTTTTCTATTCTAAAGTATTGGGTAAATTCTTCTGTAGTCGCAATTGTAGTTGCAATCTGGCCGCCGAATGGCAAGAGGGACCGGGGCATGACGATGTCCGAGACGATCAAGGAGGCGCTCAAAGCGCATCATCTCAAGTGGCTCAAGATCGCCTCCAGCACCGAGCCCCTGGACCGCGACCTGGTCCGAAAAGCAATCGATACCTCATATAAGATTACCGGACTCGAGCCGCCCGAGCTGATCGTTTTTCTCGATTCTCCCCTGGCGGGCTCCCTGGCTTCAGGGTTGATACGCTCGCGCCATAAAAGCGTGTTCTCCCGGGTGGTGGCCAAGCCCACCGATTTCATGACCAATCGTTTCTGGAAAAAAGTCCGGGATGCAGGAAGCGATGAATGGTGGGCGGAGGTCACCCAGGTTTTGAGGACCTACCAGCGCCAGTTCGCCATGCGAGTACAACAGCCCATCAACTGGGCGATATCATTTCAGCTCAACGCCAGCTCCAGGCGTTTTGGCGTTGGCATTCAGGAAGATCAGCAGGTCCTCTCTTACGACACGCTCAATACAATTTTCTCCCAGATCAAATCCCAGTTGCCGGTTGCCGATCACGGGGTTTTCGATCAGCTTCGCCGGGACGACTTCCAGGGTAGCGCCCTGGTCAACAGCGCTTCGGATCAGTCTCGCTGGTCCTGCTCTTTCGGCAGCCATGACCTGGAGCGCCTGGAGATGCTCGATTTCGCCAACAGCACCGGCATGAAGCTCGGCGATCTCAAAGGTCTGGTGCTCATGTCCAGGCGTTGCGGCTGGTGGTGGCCCTTCGAGCGTCTCTGTATAGTCACCGCCCGGCCGACGATTTTGAACACCGACGAGCGCGGCCGGCTGCATAACGACCTGGGAACGGCCGTGGAGTATGGCGATGGCTTCTGTATCTATGCCAGGCACGGCGCTTTCGTGCCCAGCCGGGTGATCGACTTCGCCCGGAGCCCGAGCTATTTCGCCATCGATCACGAGCGCAATGTCACGGTGCGCAACCATATGATCGAGCTCTACGGCATGGACAAATATGTCCGGGACACCGGCGCCACCATGGTCCAGAAGGACGATTACGGCGCCCTCTTTCGCAAGGACATCGCCGGCCACGAGCCCCTGGTTCTGGTCAAGGTCAGGAACTCATCCCCGGAGCCGGACGGCACGTTCAAGGACTATTTCTTGCGGGTGCCTCCGGAGACCAGGACTGCCCGGGAAGGCATAGCCTGGACTTTCGGGTTGGACGCCCGGGAGTATCTACCCAAGATCGAGACCTGAGATCGATCAGAAGTCGCGTTCGTAGGAGCCTGTACGGTCCTTCCAGCCCAGAACCTTGCGGGTGATGAAGAGATAGACCTGTCTGCCGGTCATCTGCCAGATTCTCGTAGGCAGGGCCTTGGTGCCGAGAACCCGGGCCTCGGTGGCTGTGACGGCCATGTCCTTGCGTTTGTGCTTCAGTAGATGGCGCAGATCTTCATGACAGAGAGCGAGAAAGAGCTTGTTGTGGCGGTTCTTGAAACAACGAGCGAGCTGGAAGTCGACCAGGACAGGTTTTTGCCCGTCGCTGCTCACCAGCCAGTTGGCTTCTTTGGCCAGATCGTTGTGACAGACCCCCTGCTGTCTCAGGTCCCGGAGAAGCTTTTTGGCATCCTTATAGAAATCGGCGCTCAGCGGGCGCTCCTGCCGGTAAAGGACCTCTCCGTCGATGAAGGAGCGGACATGATAGTTGCCGTCGGCATAAAGAAGCTCAGGGATCTGCCCTCTGGCGGAAAGATCCTTAAGTCTGGCTAAGGCTGTCTTCTCATTGCCGGCAAGCAAGCAGGCAAAAGGTCTGATCCAGAAGGTCCTGGTGTAGAGGCGCCGGATAGCCGGTACTCTCTCTCCGTTATTGCGATAGAAGAAGCCCTGCTCGATCTGTCCGAAAGCGTCTCGCTTGAGGACGTTCTGGCATTCGAATCGGGTTTTTCCCGGGGCAATGCGTTCGGCTGCTATAGATTCCATGAGGCAGATTCTAGCACCTGATCGAAATAAATAGCGCTCATATGGAGGGAGCTTGCCGCTCTATTAATTAAGTTGCACTCAATTAAGAAAGTCCCGCTCAATCAGAGGTGAGGCTGAACGATTCAGGGCTGAAGGGGCGGTGGTAGAAGTTCTCGAAGGCATTGACCGTGCCCTTCTCGACACCCCGGGCAACGCCCATGGCGCCACCGATGACGGTGGCCGGCATGAGCACGAGAGAATTGGCCAGGGCGCAGGCGACGGTGCCGTCGTCTTTGCTCCAGGTGTCATTGAGGACGGAGACGATGTTCTCGGGTACCTCTTTCATGGTCGATACTGGAATACCGAAGGCCAGACCGCTAGCCAGAGCCGTCACCCGCATTGGAAACTTCACCGCTGCTTCGATGGCGGGCTCCGAATCGGCTGCCAGGGCGGGGGTCTGGGGGATGACACAGAGAGCCAGGGCGGCCAGGATATATTTGTGCTTTCTCATTGCTTTTCCTCGGTGGATTGCGGTAATGAGCAGATCCTATCGCCGGTTGATTCTGCGCCGATCGCACATGCAGCAGTTTCTGGATTGTTGGACGGGAATCGCAAGCATTGGATCTGATCTGTAACGGCTTCGAGGAAAAGTGACAGCGCCGGACCCGGGCGCGGTTAGAATTTAGCCATTAGCGCATGACGAAAAGTCGGAAATGCCGGAAACCCAATATCAGAGAGTCGTTATAAAGATCAGCGGTGAAGCCTTGCAGGGTGACAAGAGCTTCGGCCTCGACGATCGTGTTGCCATCTCTCTGGCTGATGAGATCAAACGGGCCCACGACCTGGGCGTTCAGATAGCCATAGTTCTCGGGGGCGGCAATATCTGCAACGGTCTCCTGGGTGCCGCCCTCAATATGGAGCAAGCCGCCTCGGACTATGTCGGCATGGTGGCCACGATCATGAACAGCCTGGTCCTGCAGGAGTGTTTGAGCAATAAGGGCATCGATACCAGGGTGCAGACCGCCATCGCCATGCCCCAGCTCGCCGAGCCTTATATAAGATTGCGTGCCGTCAGGCATCTGGAGAAAGGTCGAGTGCTGATTCTCGGTGGCGGTACCGGTAACCCGCATGTCACCACCGATAGTGCTGCCGCCCTGCGTGCCGCGGAGCTGAAAGCGGAATTGCTGATGATGGGAAAAAATGGTGTCGACGGCGTTTACACCGACGATCCCAAACGAAACCCCAATGCCAGCTTGCTCTCGAAAATAAGTTTCGACGAGTTTCTCGCCAGGCGTCTGGAGGTCATCGATACGGCCGCCATATCGCTGTGCCAGACCAACCGTATCCCTATCTGTGTTTTCGACTGCCTGGGCAAAGGCAATATCAGAGACATCCTTCAGGGAAAGACCATCGGCACCCTTATTTCAAATAACTAGCTAGCCGAGATTCACCATCTCATGGACATTGCCTGTCACCGGTACTTTGCTCTGGGCGAACTTGCCGTCCTGTTTCGTCAGCCGCATCGGGATTCCGTGCCTGGGCTGCAGGGTGACCAGGACCTTGCGCTCGATCAGCGAATTGGGCACCACTGTCAGGCGATAACGGCTCAGAATCGTAGAGAAAGTAATCTTCATGATTAGATAAGCGAGGGAGCCGCCGAGACAGGCATGAGCGCCGGCGCCGAAGGGTAGATATTCGAAATTGTACGGCTTTACCGTCAGCCAGCGATCCGGATTGAAACGCTCCGGCTCGTCATAGATCTCGGGCGAAAGATGAGTCATATAGTGGCTGAATGCCACGGTGCTTCCCTTGGGCATCTCGTACTGATCGAGCTCGACATCTTTGCTCAAGACACGGTAGGCATAGACAGGGGGAGCGAAAAGACGCAGTCCTTCTTTCATCACCCGCTCGAGAACCGTGAGCTTCTCCAGGTCTTCATAAGCAGGAATCCTGCCGCCGAGCACTTCTTGCAAGTGCTCGTGGACCGAGGCCATGATCTCCGGATGCTGGGAGAGAAGGAAAAGAATCCATGACATGGAATTGGCGGTGGTCTCGTAGCTGGCGGCAAAGAGGAAGTTGACCTGACCGACCAGCTCGGCGTCGGTGAAGGGCTCGCTCTCGTCATCCCCGGCTCTCAAAAGAAGAGAGAGCACGTCATGATCCTTTTCGCTCAGGCTCTCTCGTTTTTGCTTGATCAGATCAAGCAGCCTGACTTCGACCCGCTCCGCCAGTTTGAGCATACGCTGGTAAGGAAAACCGGGCAGGTCCACCGGCATGAGCCGGGCTGGAAAAGAGATATTGACCGAGAACCATTCTTCCATGAGGTCCGCCACCGAAAGCGCGGTGGTGGGATCGGAAAGCCCCAGGAGCATCTTGATCGAGATCCGCTTGGTGAGCTGCGTGAGCTCTTTCCAGATGTCGATGACCTGACCGTCGCTCCACCGGTCCACCATCTCTTTGACCAGCTCAGCCACGGGCTCGTGGTAAGTAGGAACAGTCTTGTAATGGAAAGGCATGCTCACCAGGCGGCGCACCCGCTTGTGGGCTTCGCCGTTCATGCTCAGAAGACCGACTCCGATGCGGTTATTGGCGGACTCACGGGGTCCGGGCTGGGTGATGCCGGCATTGAGATAAGTGTCGGCTTCGCTGAGTATCTGCTGGTTGTAGCGCGGACCGAAAGCGAAGACCATGCCCCGGGGCACTTCTCTGACCAGGGCCGCGACGTCGCCATACTCGCGCCGGAGCATGAGCATATAGCCGATGGGGTCCCGCATGAAATTGATGAGGTTGCCTTTGGAGCCGAGGATCGGCACCGGAGCAGGCCCGGGAATGCTTCTTGCCGGCATCAGGACTTTCTGGGTCATTGGGTCGTCCAGCCTCCGTCCACCACCATGGCATGACCGGTCATGAAAGAAGCGTCTTCGGAGGAGAGGAAAAGCACCGCCGAGGCTACTTCTTCCGGCTCTCCCAGCCGGCCTACCGGCTCCAGGGCGAGGATGGTTGCTTCCAGCTGGGGGGCTGCCTTGACAACGTTCTCTACCATGGGGGTCTTGATCGGCCCGGGGCAGATTGCATTGATACGAATATTCTTCTTGGCATACTCCAGGGAAGCTGCCCGGGTGAGCCCGACAATGCCGTGCTTGCTGGCGGTATAGGCGGAGAGCCCGGCCAGCCCGACACAACCAGCCACCGAGGCGGTGTTGACGATGGAGCCCCCGCCGTTTGCCAGCATTGCCTTGAGCTCGTGCTTCATGCAGAGCCAGGTCCCTTTGAGATTGATGTCAATGATCTTCTGGAAATCTTTCTCGTCCAGATCCGCCGAGGGTATTCTGGTGCCTTCGATTCCGGCATTATTGTGGGCGCAGTCGAGCCTGCCGTAGGTCGCCAGAGCGCTTTCTACCAGACGCTCGACTTCTTGACCCGAGGAGATGTCGGTCTTGACGAAAAGGGCTTCCGCACCGAGATCTCTTGCCTGGCCTGCGGTTGCTTCGCCCTGCACACTGTCCAGATCGGCCAGAACCAGCCTGGCGCCCTCCCTGGCGAAGGCCAGGGCTGTCGCTTTGCCGATTCCCGAGGCAGCCCCGGTGACGAGGACTACTTTGTTTTGAAACTTTCCACCCATAAGAAGAGATTATAGGCTGATGGACCGGGTCTTCGGATTACGTCACTCTTAACTGGACTGGTTACTTATTTCTGACTCAATTTGTAAGAGAGCGGTCTGCTCAATATCCAGATCCCGTTCTGGCTGCCCTGGGTGTAAGAGCCAACCAGCATATCGCCCCCGACATGAGTGTCGGGTCTGAATATCGCTTCGCCGGAAGTCTTGTTCCAGGGCGCGAAATATTCGAGCTTCATGAAACCGCCACTGGGATTTTTCATGAAACTGCCTTTCTTGATCTGTCCGAGCTTGCCGTCCTGTCTTTTGAAGGTCCCTTTGAAGCCGATCACCGCACCAAGAGTGGTGCCTTCCAGATTGACCTCGCCGAAAGTCGAGTCCCATTTGCCAAGCACCTGAAAATTCTTGGAGCCTCTCTTTGTCAGGGGTCCCCTGGCGTGGGGCAGCTCGCCCTGAACCAGGCCGAGGGTGCCTGTTTTCTTGGTGAGCACCCAGTCTCCGGATTGCCCGGCCTCGAAGTACCGGCCGACTATCTTGTTTTCCGCCGGTCGCACCGCCATCTCGGCAAAGCCGTAAATCTGGCGCCAGGGCATGTAATACTCGAAGCTCAGAAGACCGGAGCCTTTATTGGGATTGAGCCTGCCATAGACAATCTGTCCCTGGTTGTCGCCGTTCTGCCAGGTACCGGTTACCACGACTTCACCGGTATCATCCTTGCCATCCATCTTGAGAGTCATCGGTCCGAAAGACGAGTCCCAGGTGCCTCCGATGTCGTAGATGGCGCTTGCAGCCCGGGCGCTGCCCGGAAATCCCAGAACTGAAATTCCCAGAATGAGAATCGATAGAATTGCGATGCGGTGCATGCGTGGCGCTCCTGCTAGAGGGTCCTGAATCACTTCAGTATAAACGCTCGATCCTCTTTGAGCAGTTCTTGAAAAATATCGACATAAGAAGCCGCCATTTTCTCTTTGCTGAAAAGCATCTCCACCCGCTTGCGGCAGGTCTCGGGTTTTATCGACTCGATCTCCGGAAAACGCTCGGCCAGCTCATCCACAGATTGCCCGATAACGGCGGTCTCGCCGTCCGAGAGCACTTCGCAGACCGAGCCCCGGGCAAGAGCCAGGCATGGAGTTCCGCAGGCGAGAGCTTCGGCCATGACAAGTCCGAATGGCTCATCGAAATTGATCGGATAAGTGACGGCAATGGCGCCGGAGTAGAGCTCTTGTTTTTCCCGGGCGCCGACCTCGCCGACATACTCTATCTTGCCGTCGAGTCCTGGTTTGACATGCTCGTCGAAATAAGCCTGATCGCGCCGGTCTACTTTGCCGGCGATCTTCAGAGGAAGACCCAGTCGCCGGGCCAGCTCGATGGATTCACTGGTGCCTTTGTCGTGACAGATACGTCCGAGAAATAGCAGGAACTCTCGCTTTCTTGTTGTGTCGAGCTCGTAGGAGTCCAGATTGATGCCATTATAAATGGTGGCAACATAATTGAGATCGTCCGGATGATTCAGCCGCCGGTAGGCATCACTGATGGAGATAAAAGGGAGATGCCCGTACCGAAAGTAGATGTCCTTGCAGTAGTCTCTCACCGGGTTGTGGTTGGTGGTGACACAGGGAACTCCCCGGTCCCGGGCGATCCGATCGAGGGCCGGGAGCGCCGACCAGCTCATGTGGTTGTGGATGATATCGAACTCGCCGGCCATCTTCTCGAGCTCGATGAGAGTGCGCATGTCATAGGCGGCCCAGCGGGATTGAGGGATGTCCGGATCGGTGCGCAGGCTCTTATCGGTAATGCTCACCAGTCTGGCGCCGGTCTTCGAGTCGCCGCTGGCGAAAAGCGTCACTTCGTGACCCTGTTTCAAAAGCTCGGCGGTGAGCAGATCGACCACGATCTCCGTACCGCCGTATCCATGAGGGGGCACGCTTTCTACAGATGAGGCCAGTTGAGCGATTCGCATAATCGTCCCTTTTTGCGCTATAACTATTCAAGTCATTATACTGATCCGGAGATTCTGATGTCTGCCATCAAACTCGTTGTCTCTTTTCTTGCCGTCCTCATGATATCCACGGTCTTTCTCGCGCCGCTCCAGTGCAGCGCCGAGCCTGCAGTGAGCTGGCAGGAGAGCTTGAAGACCAGCGTTCCTGTGGCGGCAAAGGCGAAGAAAAGCATATTCGTTTTTCTCTACGACTCGAGTTGCGGCGTCTGCAAGCGGCTCGAATCGCAGCTCTTCGTAGAGGACGAGGTGGCGAAATATCTGGGAGATCGTTTCGTCTGTGTCAGGCTCGAGTTTCACGAAGAGGAAGGCAAAGCCCTGGTGAAGCAGTATGGTATTCGCGGAGTGCCCTGCCTGATGGTCTTCGGACCGGACGGAAAGCTGCGTGCCTTCAAGAGCTGTGCTCCCAATAATGCTGAAGAGTTC
Organism: Cyanobacteria bacterium HKST-UBA02; assembly: GCA_020431945.1. Next base: position 9,648 of record JAGQHH010000275.1, read on the forward strand.
GTCGAGCGGGTCGATCAGCTCGATGAAGGAAAGAGTATCTGAGATTATCTCGATAGGGCTCTGCGATAAGGTTCCGCCGTCCGGTAGAGGATGCCCGGTGCCGGCTCGTGGTGCTCTATTATCCTGTCCAGGGCACCGCTGTTATTGAGCTGAGAAAGCGCCGTGTCGATCATCTCTTTGAATTCCATCTGACCCCGCCTGAACAGCCAGCAGTTGGGGAAAACCCGGACCGGAGCGCCTACGCGGCGGACCGAGCCGGGATTGCTCTTGATGAAGAGAGCGGCGTCGGCGGGCTCGGTGAAAGTGGCATCGGCCTTGCCGGTGGACACAGTGAGCAAGAGCTGTCCAAATTCGGTCATCTGTGGCAGTGAAAGACGCTTTACCTCAGGATAGTCTTCCTGGGCAATGATCTCGGCGGTCGCACCGTCTATAGTGGCGATGGTGAATTGTTTGGAATTCAGTCCGGAGATGTCGCCGTCGAACCTCCTGTCTCCTTCTTTCACATAGGCGCAAACTGGGCTGAAATATAGAGGATCGCTGAAGTCGACTATTCTGGCCCGATTAGCTGTTGCCCAGACAGGTGTCGCCACTATGTCGTAACGGTTGGTCTCGAGTCCTTCGATCATGGTTCCCCAGCCCACTTCTTCGGTCCATTCGATGGCGAGACCGAGGTTGCCGGCAACCAGCTCCAGGGCCTCGATGCCGATGCCGGAGAGCTTGCCGGTATTGGGATCTTTCATGCAGCCCGGATTATAGAGGGCATAGGCGCAGCGAAGCTTGCCGCTGCCGGTGACACGATCGTAGACGGACGTAGCAGCTCTTGATTCTTTCGAGTCTCCGGAATTGGAGGAGAAGAAGAAAGCCGGAATCACTAGAACTATGAGTGTAAGGAGAATCCCAGGCCTCACTGCGAGGTCCCCTGTCCGGCAGGTACTCTATACGGCAGAGCCGTCCGGTAGAGAGTGTTTGGCGAAGGCTCGTATCCGGCCAGGATCTTTTCCATGGCACCACTATTGATGAGCTGCGCCAGCGCGGTATCGAGCATATTCTTGAACTCCATCTGACCGCGCTTGAACATCCAGCAGTTGGAGAAGACTCTTATAGGTCTGTCGGTTTTGACAATCTCTACTTTGCCGGGATTGTTCTCGATATAAGCAGCCGCCGAAGCGGGCTCCATGAAAGTGACGTCGGCTTTGCCGGTGTCCACGGTGAGGAGCATCTGGGCCAGGTCCGTGAGCTGGGGAAGCGATACGGTCTTGGCTTTCGGGAAGTCTTCTCGGGCGATGATCTCGGCGGTCTCGCCATCGATGGTGGCGATGGAAAAATCAGGCGAGTTCAGTTTGCTCAGGTTGCCGTTGCCGAAGCGCTGGTCTCCTTTGCGGGCGTAGACGAAGATCGGGCTGAAAAAGAGTGGATCGCTGAAATCAGCTTGCTTGGCCCGGTTCGCATTGGTCCAGATGGGAGTGCTCACTATGTCGTAGCGATTGGTTTGCAAGCCCTCGATCATCGATCCCCAGCCCACTTCTTCCACGAACTCTATTTCGAGGCCGAGATTCTTAGCCACCGCCTTCAGTGCGTCGGTGCCGATACCCGAGAGCTCGCCGGAATTCGGATCTTTCAGGCAGCCGGGGGTGTAGACGACATACCCGCAACGGATCTTTCCCTTGCTCATGACCCGGTCGTAGACCGTCTGCTCGACAGGCGCGGTCGCCACCGAAGTGCCGGCGCAGCCATGAAGAATGAGACACGCCATCAGTGCCGCGACGGGCAGGACCCTGCTGAGAATCATTTATATTTCCTCTAAGATGCCGACTCGATGAGAGACAGAAACGATCGAATTCTCTCATGTTTGGGTGAGACCAGCACCTCTTTGCCTCCATCCTCGATAATCTTGCCGCCTTCCATGAAGATCACATGGTCGGCTGCGTCCCGGGCGAAATGAAGGAGATGGGTCACGGTCAGGATACCGATGCCTTTGGCTGCCAGGTCTTTGAGATGGTTGAGAATGACCGCCACCTGCTCGACATCAAGGGATGAGGTCACCTCATCGAGAAGCATATATTTCGGCTCGAGAAGCAAGGCCCGAGCCAGGGCTACCCGCTGTCTCTGCCCCATGGAGGTCTCATTGGGATAACGATGGATGAATTTCTCCATTTGAAAGACGGCGATGAGCTCGTCGAGTTTTTCTTTTGGTGGAACGATCCCGCGAGATGTGAGGGGCAGAGTGATGTTCTGCAAGAGGGTCAGGTGCGGCCAGAGGAAGAGTTGTTGAAAAACCACAGTGAGACCGGGCCAGGGAGGGTCGATGATTTTTCCGTCTTTGACAGGAAATTGATAGAGCTTTTCATCCACGCTGATTTCGCCTGAGTCTGCCGGCTCGAGAAGGGCAAGAAGCTTGAGCAGAGTGGTCTTGCCCGAGCCGCTGGGGCCGATGATCACCGAGATCTTGCCAGGCTCCAGGGACAGGTCCACCCCGTCGATGATGCGGGTGTCTCCGTAGGACTTCACAAGATTCTTTCCTTCGAGCATCTCTTAGCGCTCCGAGAAATCGCGGGTGAATCTGGCTTTCAGCCAGAGCGCCAGACCGTTGAGAGGCAGACAGATGATCAGGAAGAGAAGCCCCAGGGCTGTGTAAATCTCGATCGGCTTATAGATCTGCGAGTTGACCTGTTGCGCTACACGAAAGATCTCGTTGACCGAGATCAAGCTGGCGAAGAGAGTCGCTTGCAGGATATTCACCTGGATCATGAGCAGGACTGGAATCGCCTGTCTCAAGATGATCGGAAGCTGGATATGGACAAGTATCTGATTCGAGGTCATGCCGCAGACTTGAGCGGCGGTCACATATTGTCTGGGGAAATCCGAGAGGACACCCCGCACCACATCTGCTACCGCAAACATATTGATGATGGCGAGGGTAGCGACCGCGGTAATGAAAGGATCGATCACCACCGAGAGCATCGCCTGCAGGGGATAGTGCAGCCAGAAGAGGAAGACCAGGATGGGGATTCCGGAAAGGATGAAAGAAAGCGCTCGGGTCGGCATGCCCACAGCCAGCCGGTATTTGGCCCCGAGGGCGCCCAGAATAGAGCCGAGACCCAGACCGATGGACCAGACGAAAAGAGCCAGCTTGAAAGTGGTGAACAAACCGTCTGAAAAGGCTTGTTGATACTTGATCAGGATATCAAGGACTGTCATGGGGGACCCGGTAGTATAAGATCGATGACTGAGTATAGCGCATAAGGAAGCTCGTCTAGTCGCTATCAAGAAGGGGGCTGGAGGCGAAGATCAGGCAGCCTTCTTCATCGGGTCCTTCGCCGAGCTGCTGGAAGCAGGCTTTCTCGAAACATTTGATCGAAGCCAGGTTGTTTTCTTCAATTCCGGCTCGGAGTTCGGACACGCTACGGGCCAGTTCGGAAGTCTTGAAACTGGCCAAGAGTCTGGTGCCGTATCCGGTGCCTCGAAGTGACGGCGCGACTACCAGACCGATCCAGCCCAGGCTCTTCGCCGGGTCGATTTCGAAATCTACATAGCCGATGATCCGAGCGCCGTCTCCGGCAATCAGGCAGTGCCTGTTGTCGTCTTTTGTTGCCAGCTCGAGCATTTTGTCGGGCCAGTCGCTGCCTCCGTAGCGGGAGGATAAGGTCGGATCCTGGTGCCAGAGCCGTATCTCTTCAAGATGCGGCTCTTCAAGGGGGACAAACTCGATTCTGCTTTCTGTCACTTCTCTTCATCGCCATAGACTATCGAATTGCTTGGAAGATCGACCAGGTAGGTCCGGTAGGGGGAAGGTCGGCCGTCAAGCCAGCGTTCCAGTCGAACGAAGACTCTGTCCGGGGAAGCATTATTGCTGACATGATAGGAGTAATCGAGCCAGTCCTCGTCGGGTGAAGCCTGCCGGAAAGCTTTGCGTACAATTGCTATCGCCCTTTTCTCCCTGTCCTTCTCCAGATCGCTGAGCGGTTCCGCCATGCGATCCACGGGCCAGATTTCGATTTTTTGTTGGCCGAACAGGAGCCGTTCCGTATCAGCAGGTGCCTCTATCGTGAGGTCGAAATAGGGTCCTGTGTTGAGACCGTGGGATAGATGTTTCTTTGGAATCTTGATAATCAAATCACGATTTTCCATGCTGGTTCTGGGCTTGCCACATACTCCAAAGCCGCTTTTGGCCATGCCTCGAATGCGAAACTTGCGCGGCTCCGTTTTACCGGCTTCGAATGCAGAGAGCAGTCTAATCTGTTCTCTTTCGTAGCAATCGGCTCTGGCGCTCGCAGCATTGATTGCTAACACAACCACCAAGAACGGAACGAACAAGGTTCTCACAACGCCTTTCTGCTGCACTTGCTGCTGTACAAATTCAAGACCTGTTCCATTCGGATTGGACCGGCGCAATCCGGCATGGTCCAGTATAGCCTCTTGTGCATCCTCCAGCCGTAGCGAATTCCTGTTCGTCTACCACCAGGAGTGTCCTGATCATAGGTATGCTCTTGAAGAATCCGCTTCATCTCGTCCGGCTCTATGGTCTCGCCCTCATACTGGCGCTGGCAGTCATGACAGTGATAAGGCGGGGGACCATCAGCACATCCCCAAATATAACAAAAGCTGATGTAAGTGTAGTAAGCCGGGTCGTACCAGAAGTAGCCTGCCATGGTCGATGCCCAGACAATTGCCAGAAAGTATTTGGTCATGTTGAATAATAGGCAGCGGTGAAGAGTTCCCGAAACCCGGTATCTACGAAATTTTCAGCAACTACGAAATTTTCAGTTTGTCGGCGAAGCGATTGGGGTCCGGGTCGGCGGTGCGGCGCTGGATGAAGGAGCGCATCACTTCGTTCTGCTCGGCGAGACTGCGGCTTCCGGCGATGGGCTGGTCCCCGAAGATGTCGTCGAAAGTGATTTCGAGGATGTCCCTTTTGCCGCTCGAGACTGAATCGTAAGCCCGGCCTATGTTGCTGCCGATTTGAGCCATGCGGTCCCCGAGGCTCATCCTGTTTTGCCGGGTCCAGAGGTCGATGGCCTGGTCGCCTTTTTCATATTGCCTGACTTCACTCATTAGAGAGATGCATTCTCTCGAGAGATCGCCGGCGGCGTCGGAGGAGAAGTCCACATCGACTCCAGCGCAGGAGCCAAAGCCACGGTCCTCGAAATTGTCGCTGGGACGTTGGTGGGATATATCCATAACGGAGTCCTCGAAAAGTAACGGTATTGGTAAGGGAGAAAGGGGAAGGGAGATTTGCCCCATGAGACCAGCATAGGGTGGCGCGGTTATTGATTGGTGACTGAGGAGTTACAGAGTTGTGACCGGGGTAGATCCTGATTATGAAACCTGCCTGGTATATGAAATTTCAGGAGCGTGATGACTGCCTGCTCGACAAAACAGGCGGGCTGCCCACGCATCTTCCCCGGGTCGTCCCCCGCAATGGCGCCGGGGAGGAAATGGCTTTCATCGCGCAGTTTTATTGCATGGATGGTCGCCTGGCAATCCCCGATACTCTCTGCGTGCAGCTCTATCAGGACCCGGATGGAGACCCTCTGCCGGTGGCGGTTCGCCTGCCTGTCGATGCTCCCGAGAATCAGAACGGTCAGGGGCTAGCTCATCCCCAAGTCAAAAGGCTGGCGATAGACTGGACGGTCAAGCAAGATCCCGATAACATTCCCGATGTCGTAGGGCTGACCGACGAGGAGGGCGAGCTGATGGAGTCAAAAATCGCCGGCACGCCCTACTATACGGATGATGAGCTACCTGAGGGGCATACTTATCTATTTCAACTTGCAGAAGAACCGGCAGGTCTGAATTTCGCCGATCGAATCGCGATCGTGACCATGGATGAGACTGGTGATTTGTACGTCAGGCTTCAGTAGTCCGTGCCCGGCTTGCGGCAGAGGTTGATCGCTTGGAAGAAGAAGACCTGATGAAGGAATTTCAAGATCGTCTTGTGACCTTGCTTGCCAGTGAGGAAAATCCCGAGACGGTTGTTTTGAAGCTTTTGAGCGACCAGCGCTTCGAGTCTCTGCGTGACTATCTTGCCGGTATGGACACTGATATGGTGGCAGTAGCCATGGAGCTGGTGCAGAAGTGGGGACGTGCGAAGGACGAGCCTGAGATCTAGGAGATCGGGCGATCAGGCAAGATATTTCCAGGACAGAATCCGCCGCTCCAGAGCTTCCACCAGGGCGGAAAGTATGAGGGCGATGACCATCAGGGTGAAAACCCCGACAAGCACAGTGGCCATATCATAGAGACCGGAGGCTTTGACGATCATATAGCCAAGCCCCGCCTCCGCCGAGATGAACTCGCCGATGAAAGCGCCCAGGAGAGCCAGACCGATATTGAGCTTCATGGCATTCACCACCCAGATGAGCGATGAGGGCACGACTATAAAGCGGAAGACCTGGCTGCGGCTGGCGCCCACCACCGCCATGAAGCGGAGGTAGCGCGGCTCCACCGAGACTGCTCCCTGGTAGGACTGGACGATGGCAACAACTACCGTGGAAAGAAAGGCGAGCATGATCTTGGACCAGAGCCCGATGCCGAACCAGGTAATGATCATCGGAGCCAGGGAGAAGATTGGAATCGAGCCCAGAGCTGCGAT
>JAGQHH010000276.1 GCA_020431945.1 Cyanobacteria bacterium HKST-UBA02
CGGGAAGCTCGATCATGCCCGGCAAAATCAATCCGGTCATCGCCGAGTCCCTGGTCATGGTCTGCGCTCAGGTGGCGGGCAATGATGCCACCATTGCCATGGCCGGGCAATCGGGTAATTTCGAGCTCAATGTCATGCTTCCTGTGGCTGCTTATAACCTGCTTCAGTCTATCGAGATCCTGGCCGGTGCCGTGGACAATTTCAGGATTCGTTGTATCGACGGGCTGAAAGCCACCGGGCGCGGTCCGGAGATGGTGGAGAGGGGGCTTGCCCTGGTCACTGCCCTGGTGCCGGAGATTGGCTATGACCGAGCGGCGGCGATAGCGCACCAGTCCGTGATTAGCGGGCGCACGATCAAAGCGGTGGCTCTCGAGAGCAGCGGACTTACAAGCGATCATCTGGATGAGCTTCTCGATCCGCGCAGAATGACCGGTCTTAATCCGTAATTTCTGATATCGCAATATTGCGATTTTTCTGGTCGGCAGCCACCGGGAGAAAAAATTGTTCCGCATGGCTATACTTGTATCAGATGGTTTCTCTGGAGATCGATGATGGTACGTGTTCTACTGATGGCAATAGCAGTCCTTACCGTGATCTGCGTCTGTCCGGCAGGCATCGCCCAGAGCAAGGGCTCGGGAACCAATCAAGCTGCCTATCAGGGCTATATTTCCCGGCTTCGCCAGAAGTTAGACGACAACTGGTATGTCCCGGAGGGGAACAATAAGGTAACCATAACCAGCACCCTCGATACCGACGGAACTGTCTCCGAAATCGTTACCGCGAGCGAGCCCAAGTGCGAGCCGGCGGAGATGGCTGCCAATGAGGCATTTGTAAAGGCGCAGCCCTTCGAGGGTCTGCCCGGCGGCAAGAAAGTTAAGCTCACAGCCGTTTTCCAGTCGGCATCGACTCAGCACGGTGATGGATCCCGTCATATAAATATCACTCTCGACCCGATAAAATGAACATCTTCAGGCGAAAGAGGAAGGAGTCCTCCGGGGGCAGGCGCGATCCCCGTTTCGCCGGCACCTGGTACGAGGCCAATGAAACCAGGCTGAACGAGCAGCTCGATGGTTTTTTTGCCGATGCTCGTCTTCGTCTGGACAAGAGTCCCACCGATTCTGTCTTCAGAGACAATCCGGAGCCCGAAGGGGGCATCCTCGCCATGGTGGTGCCCCATGCCGGTTATATGTACTCAGGCTCCACCGCTGCTTATGCTTACGAATTCGCCAGAGCCGCCAAAACGGAAGGACCGGGCCGGATTTTTCTGATGGGACCGAGTCATTATGCCGGTTTCGCCGGAGTGGCACTGTCTTCCGATCGTATATTCGGAACGCCCCTGGGCGATTTGAAAGTCGATCAGGAGGTGGTACAGGCACTTTCAGGCTATCCGCTTTTTCAAGTAATGGAGGATGTCCATCTCCAGGAGCACTCCCTGGAGTTGCAGCTGTCCTTTATAAAGCACGCTTTCGGCGCCGTCAGTATCGTCCCTCTCATTGTCGGGGGTCTTCGCGATCCTGCCGATGTCAGGCTGGTGGGACAGATAATCAGGACCTTTATCGGACCGGAAGATATCGTAGTGGTGAGCTCGGACTTCACCCATTTCGGGCCGAGGTACGACTATGTGCCTTTCGATCGCGATATCCCGAACCGGGTCAGGCAGCTAGATGAGGATGCTTTCGGCTATCTCAGGGACAATGATCTGACCGGTTTTATCGAGTTCCACGACCGAACCCGTTGCACCATATGCGGTTACTATCCCTGTGCCGTTCTTCTTTCCATGCTGCCCGACGATTCCCGGGCAAGCCTCCTGCGCTACAGGACCTCCCGGGATACCGGTCAGGAGCAGGGTAGCAATTCGGTTTCCTATCTCGCCCTGGCTTTCACCAGCCGCAGTTGCCAGGATGGCTGGCCGGCAATGAGCGTGCCATGTCTTGCGGATCTCCTGGACGAGGAGGACAGGCAGAATCTCCTGAGGCTGGCTCGTCTGACCCTGGAGAGCTTCGTCGAGGAGGGTGAAGTCCCGGAGCGCGAGACTCTGGAAGGCTGGGGAATCGAAGTGACCGAAAAGCTCGAGCGGCCTCTGGGGGTCTTTGTCACCCTGTTCAAGAAAGGCGGCAGGGGCAAGGAGCTGCGTGGTTGTATCGGATATATCTGGCCCATCAAGCCTCTTTTCGAGGCGGTGATCGACAATACCGTGGGCGCTGCTTCCAAAGACCACCGCTTCGATCGGGTGAAAAGCAACGAGCTCCGCGATATAGAAATCGAGATAAGCGTGCTTACTCCGCCCCGGCGCATCGATTCGGAAAGTGAGATCGAGCTTGGCCGGCACGGTATCGTGCTTCATATCGGAAACAGCCAGTCTGTCTTCCTTCCCCACGTGGCTACCGAGTTCGGCTGGACCCTGAATCAGACCCTGGACCAGCTATGCCTGAAGGCTGGCTACCCGGCAGGGTCCTGGAGCGGTTCCGAGAAAGACCGGGTGCGCTTCGAGGTCTTCGAATCGGTCATGTTCGAGGAGCAGTAGATAGACTTATATAACCGAGAGCAGGATAGCGTAGAGGGTGACCTGCACGGCGGCGAACATCAGAAAGATGACGGTGTGATCCCGACGGGTAATACGGGCCAGCTCCGCCTCGATACTGGGAATTACCTTGGTCTCGTTGCCTTTGTCCAGGAGATAGCCCGGGACCATCAGGCGAGGATTCGAGCCCCAGAGCCCGTAAGAGAAGAGCTCTTCCGACTTTGTGTCGATCACTGCCAGTTTCAGCCCGGGAATGGAGAATTTCTTGCACTGGCTCCTCAGGACCTCGGCCAGCTCGGGATTGGATTTGGCGACTTCTTCCAGAGCCATGAAACGGGCTTTGAGATAGCGACGCTCGGCCCAGTCGAGGATGAGAGGGAGCAACATTATAAATAGAACGTTCCAGCACAATATCAGACCACCGGCACCCCGGGTTCCCAGCTCTTTCACCGCTACGAAATGGGTCACTAGAAGGGTGAGCGCCACTCCCAGGAGAAATGTGGCAAGGTAATACGCTCTTAGAATTCGGGACGGTGTCATGACTCTAAGCCCTCTTTGGGTGAGGGAGGTTTCTTGTGTGCTGGGATCATTGTTCCCTGAGAGATCTCTCATTTAACGTCTGTTGAGCCTGTTGACAACCTGCTTTTTTCGTAATTCTGTAGAATTTGTAGTTGTCTAATTTCACGGGCTTGAGAGGAGACCGATGACAAATTCTTCTACGGCTGAAAAAGTTATCGAGACAGGCAGCCGCTATGGCGTCAACCTCGTTCGTCTCCTCTATACCGATCTTTCCGGTCTGGTGAGGGGCAAGGCCAGCTCACTCTCGACTCTGCCGGGGCGGCTCGAGAGCGGCATCGGTCTGGTGAAGGGCATGATGGCCATGAATTGTCTCGACAAACTGCAAAGTGATACCGGACTTGGTGCTACCGGCGAGATCCGCCTGGTGCCCGATCTCGAGACTTTCACGGTGCTACCATATGCGGAGTCATCAGCCTCATTCTTCTGTGACATGATCGAGCTCGATCGGAGCCCCTGGGAGCTCTGCCCCCGGGAGCTCCTGCGCAAGCAGGTTCGCGATGCCGCTAAGCTCGGCTATACGATCCAGGCGGCTTTCGAGCCGGAGTTCTTGATCTCTACCAGGCTGGAATCGGGCGATCTGGCCCCGATCGATACCAGTGTCTGTTTCGGCACCGACGGGATGAATCGGGCAGACCGTTTTTTCTCCACGTTAATAGAATATCTCAAACGCCAGGGGGTGACGGTGGAGCAGTACTACCCGGAGCTCGGTCACGGGCAGCACGAGGTCAGTGTCACCTACGCCCCCGCCATGCAGGCTTGCGATCGTTATCTGATGGTCCGGGAAACTCTGAAAGGCCTGGCCCTCAATCAGGGTCTCGAGCTCACCATGGCTCCCAAGCCCTTCGAGGAACAGCCGGGCAACGGCTGCCACCTGCATCTGAGCCTCTGGAATCGCGATATGACCGAGAATATCATGTATGGCGAGAATGGTGGTCTGAGCCGAACGGCACTCGCCTTCATCGCCGGGATCGTCAAACATCTGCCCGCTCTCACTGCTTTCACCTGTCCCTCGGCAAACTCGTACCGGCGGCTCAAACCCAAGAGCTGGAGCTCGGCTTATGCTTGCTGGGGGTACGACAATCGTGAGGCAGCGGTGCGTGTTCCATCCGTATACTGGGGCAACGAGAAGAACAGCACTAATATCGAGATCAAGTGCGTGGACAACACCATCAACCCCTATCTCGCTCTCTCCCTGGTGATCGCCTGCGGCATCGAGGGGATTATGAGAGAGATGAGCCCTCCCCCGGAGGTAAGCTCCGATCCCGCGGACCTATCAGAGGAGGAGCGGCAGAATCTCGGGATCGAGCGCCTGCCTACATCGCTTTCCCGGGCTCTGATCGAGCTCGAGACCGATATCTATCTGATGAAGGTCCTGGGCGAAAAGCTGGCTAACACCTATATCATGGTCAAGTCTTCCGAGGCTGCGGCTTTCGCCCACGATGTCGAGTTCGAGCTCGCTCAGCACCGCATGCGGTATTGAGATTTAGTGATGATTGTAATCGACAACCATGCTCACAGTCTTCGCCGGGACTTCTTGCTCATGGACGGGCTCGACTTCCGAAGAGTGTTCAGCGAGTCCAGCTCTCTCAAGGTAATCGAGAATGACGTGCCGGTTTCGGCTGCTTATCGCCGGGCGCTTCGCCTGCTCGGCGCCAGACTCGGTGTCGATGAGATCGAAGAAGAGGAGTATCTGAGGCTCAGACAGAGCATGGAGCCGGCTGATTTCATCAAGGATCTCTTCGATGAGGTGAGCCTGGGCGCCATTCTCCTCGATGACGGCTACGGCGGACCGGACTTCATCTCCATCGACGAGCTCAGTCTTCTAAGCGGGCGCCCGATCCACCGGGTGTTGCGCCTCGAGACTCTCATGGAGTCGTTGATTGAAAAATCAAACGATCTCGATCGTCTGATCGTGTCCATGTTCGAGTCCCTGTCCGCACCGGAAGTGGTTGCGCTCAAGACCATTGCCGCCTACCGGGGAGGTTTTCCCGTCGGGGACCCATCTCATGCCCAGGCGGCTTCCGAACTGAGATCGCTTTCCGATGCCGGCGGCGGCAAAATACGCATGGCTGGAGGACCCTGCCACCATTATCTACTGCGCCGGGCTCTCGAGCAGGCCGGTTCCATGGGAATGCCGGTACAGGTGCATTGCGGGTTCGGGGACAGCGATCTCGATTTGAGCCGTTGCGATCCGGCGCTTCTGACAGGACTCTTCAGAGAATTCCGTAAGACCGATTTCGTGCTCCTTCACTGTTATCCTTTTGTAGGCCAGGCCGCTTATCTGACCTCGGTCTATCCCAACATCTATATGGATCTCTCCCTGGCGAGCTTTCTCTTGCCGGGGCTCCTCCACAGGCTATTTCAAGAAGCTCTCAATGTCGCTCCGCCCACCAGGCTGCTTGCCGGCAGCGATGGGCACACCACTCCCGAGACTCACTATCTGGGAATTCTAAATACCCGCGATACCCTGGAGAGGGTTCTGGGTGAAATGGTCGCAGAAGGCATCATGAGCGCTTCCCAGGCTGAGGAAGCAACAGCCTCGATTCTTTTCGATAATGCCAGACGACTTTATGAGCTGAGCGCCAGGGGTTAAGAACGCAAGCAGATAGATTTTTTCTATTTGGCTCTTCGAGATCCTGATCGGAGCTCGCGATCGGAATCCCCGCCTGCCTCTTGGCAGTGATTAATTTTGGAAATCACGCTACGAAGAGGTGCTAGACTATCGCAATTTCTATTTCACTCGGTCCCAGGTTCTATCGACAGTATTCAATGCGTGGGGATGGCTTCGTGTACCAAATAACGGTCAAAATCAAGAGTAAGAAAGGCAGCAACTTCGGGCTGCATAAAGTAATCTGCCTCTTCGCCGAGCAGTTTTCCTCCGGAATAGATGAGGGTAACGGAAACAACCTCGGAACCCCGGGATACAGAGCGGCGAGCCTGGAGCCTACTGGCGATGCCGCAGTGTGGACAGCGACTCTGTTCTTACCTGATCGCTCATTAGTCGAAGATCTGGTCACAGTTAAATTGATCGCTCCAGACGGCTCGGTTCTAAGAGAACAGCGACATGAGCTTGGTCGTGAAAGCTCGGTGGTCGAAATCGAGGCCGAGCCTGCAATCTATCAGCCGCTTGTAAGCAGGGAGACATCGAATTCGCTTGCCAAGATACGGGGGCGCGTGATCGACCTGGCGGGTAGATTGGTCCTAAGCGGAGAGCAAGTCATCCTTTTTGCTAAGGGCGAAAGTGGAATCGATGAAATAGTTGCTGTCGCCAGAACTGATTCGCAAGGCTATTTCTCTTTCCAATTTCCAAATAGAACCTTCATCAGAGTGTTTGCTAAGGTTGGCGACTATCCGGAGGAGGAAGTTCTCTTAGAGGACGGTGAGCTTCCGGAACAAATGATTGTGGCTGTCTTCGCTCAGTTGGAAGAGGGTTTCGAGAAGAACGACTGCTCCTGCGAGACACCTGTTCCGGCCCTACCCGATGCCCAGGACATTCTCAGTAGCCCGCAGACTTACATGAGCGACGCTTCCGGTGGATGTGTTTCATTCACAAAGCCGAACCGAACGATTGAGGAATTCGATTTCTTCGGTGTTGTTAGAACCACCGAACCTGAAATAGTCGGGCTCACCTTGCCCGAGCCAAATTTCATCTCGGCTGAAAAAATTCCGCAGTATGCAAATCCGACGGGACACGGTGGGAGACCAAGCTTGCCTGTCTCGACGGACAAGCCAGCTGCTCCACCGTTTCAGTCTGACCGACCGGTGTCAGCTCCCGACAAACCTGTGCACGGAGGCACTCAGGCTCCCAAGGATACAGCCGGCGGCACCCCGGGTACACGTCCCGTCTCGAGGGCTGGAATGGCGGCAGATCTCAATCCGATGCCCGCTCCGACCCTGGTGGTAGAGCACACGCCACAATCAGGAGCAGAGTCTACAAGAAAAATAATCGACCCGCGGATACTGAAGAGGCTTTCCAAGGGACGGGGATACTCTGAAGAAGTAGTTTCAGAAGCTGCGCGAGAGACGGAGCAGAGCCAGATCGATAAAATCGTTGCCAGGGCATCTCGTTCGGCCGCTGGACGATCCGAGTTGTCGGTGGACAATCCGCTCGACTGGGACGAAGATCCTACCTTCTATCAGGCCGCGACCATAGCCCATGGACACATCCTGCACTACAAACAAACCTGGAGAGCCAATGGCTTTTCTCTGGGCGATTTGTTGTATAGCCTGCCCCTAGCACCGGGACAGAAGAGACAGGTAGCTATCTTAGACTGGGAGCGCCGGGAGATAGCGTCGCGCTCCGAGTCGCTAGAAATGGAAGAAAGGCTAGCTGCTAACTTGACCAGGGATCGAGATATCCAAGAAATTGTCACCGCAAGTCTAAAGGAGACAGACGTCGGTGCTTCGCTTTCTCTAACGGGAGGATCTTCCAGCAACGAAGGCTCCTCCGGGTTCGGCTCAGGTGCTGCCAGCGCATTGATGATGGTAGCCGGCTCCGCCAGCGGAGCGCGAGGCGGCGCATCAGTAGGTTTTCAGCATGGTTCTCGACAGGCCTCTGCCAACTCACTGCAGCAGATAAGAGATCGGATTTCGCAAGCAGCTTCTGCTTTGCGAAGCCAGCGGTCTACGGTAGTGCAGTCAGTAGCACAGGGTGAGACATTGCGTGCTCAAACAGAAGCGATTGCCAACTATAATCATTGCCACGCAATTACGGTGGAGTACTTTGAGGTGCTGCGGCATTTCGCAGTAGAACACAAACTTGTCGATGTTCAGGAATGCTTGTTCGTCCCGCTGCTGATGTCCCCCTTCGACCCCAAAAAAGTACTGCGCTGGCGGCAAGCACTGGAAAGAGGAATTAGGGACAAACGTTTGATTCCTGCGTTCAATGCCCTGGAGCGTATCGTTAACAGCTACGACGGTGCGGACCTTCCTGCCGGTTCGTATGCGGACGAGCCAATCTCGAGAATCGAAGGATTGCTGCGAGTATCTTTCCGGATTGTCCGTCCCTCCGATAAAGATGTTGCGGGCCAGTCCACCATTGACGGTGCTGCATGGACCGGACTTGCGAAACTGCTGGGCAAGAGCGTGGAAGGCTTCTACGAGAACTACCTTGCCGAGGCCAAAGATAAGGACAGAGTGTTCGTAGAGCAACTGGGACCTCAAATCGCCAGGGAGTTAATCGATCGAATCGAACTTGTTCTTCTGGGAGATTCAGATTTTGCAGTTCCACTTCAGTTTGAGCTGATCTCGGATTTCAAGGACAGAACACCGCTTCAGATCAAAGTACGCTCGAACGGTAGGCTCTCACCGCTTTTGACTAGAAGGAAAGTAGCCGACGTCCAGTTGAGGGTGCGCGGAATGACGGCCAATGTTGCCCTCGAGCAGGAGCTACCGCCCGGCACTAAAATGACCCTGGATTTTGCACAGCTCCGATATGAGACGCAGCACCTTCACTTCGATCTGGTATCTTCCGGTCGAGTTTCGCAGAATCTGATCGATAGCGATGGAACAACTATTTCTTGCCCGCTCGTGCCAGCTGAGCTGCGTAATCCGCGTAACGAGGACAGAGAGCGAGCAAATGCTCTATTGGCACACCTTCACGACAACATGGAGCACTATCACAGGATCATATGGACGAGAATGGACCCATCGCGCCGATTTATGCTTCTTGATGGCATAGTGGCACCCAATGGAGGTGGACGTAGCGTTGCCTCGATAGTGGAAAATCGACTGATTGGTATCGTAGGAAACTCAATGATCCTACCCGTTGTGCCGGGCGTGAAGCTGGATCCGCTTTACCAGCAGTCTGCGGGCGACACATCAGTAACCTTGCTTGATGCATATATGCCAGATGCTCCGACCCCTCCTCTGTTGGTATCAGTTCCCACCAGAGGCGTCTATGCGGAATCTGTAATTGGTGCGTGCAACTCCTGTGAGAAGAAAGACGAAACACGCTTCTGGCGCTGGGAAGAATCACCTCTTCCGGATCAGCCGACGCCCATAGGACTGTTGAGTTCTGACAGCCGCGCTACCACTTCTCCGGATTTGACAGCCAAAGACTTCGCTGCACCGATCATCAATTTGCAGAATTCGCCGGCAGCACCGGATCCAACGGGACTGGCGGCCATTCTGCAGCTAGCAGGCAAGGGTGACTCCTTCAGAGATCTGACAGGATTGTCTCAGAACCAGTTGAATAGCTCGCAGGCTCTGCAAACCGCTTCAGCAGCAGCTAGAGATGCATCCAGGCTGGCACTCCAGCAAGCCATGATGCGCGACATCGGACAGATTGAAGATCATGTAAAGTCAGCCGTGGACCGAGGTATTTTATCGCCGGATAAGGGTGAAGCCATACTCGAAGGCAGCTACCAGGCCATGTATGGAGACGGTGTCGGCGACGATCAAACAGAAAAATTACCTGTCCGCGAACTGGAGGTGTTGAGGCGCGAGCAGCCCGGGGAGTTGATATACGAAGACAAGAATAGAAAGATCTCGATCGGCAATAATATTCTCGGACAAAACCAATCGAAGAAATCCGGATTCGCCAAGGCGGTCTCGGTGGATGCGTCTAAGGATTCAAGAGCGTTTTTCCCTGGTACTACCCAGACCCTTTCGATCTTGAAGATAGTTGACCTACCCGCTGATGCCACGGTTACCTGGAGCGTCAAGCCGGGCGACGTCCTGTCCGACCTCGAGGGCTTGGTTATGAGATCAACCATGCCGAAAGACGTGATTCATGTGGGCCAGGTTTCCTTAGATGAGACGGGCGATACGATGTGCATTGCCCGAGCAGGAACTCCAGGAAGGGTCGTGGTGACGGCTGAAATTGAGGATGGGCATGGAGCGGACCTGGCGACCTTCGAAATCGAGATGTGCGTGCCGCAATTCGTGTCCATCAATGATTCTCCGGAGTTCGATACCTTTTTGTCGGAGTTCCCGTCAAGTTTGCTCCCGCTCAGGGATTTCAAAGAAACCCTTGTCGAGGATATGGTAGACGTTGCGAGAGATTTGCTGCGCGATATAAATGTCCGACTCATTTGCACGATGGCACCGTTCTCGCAGAACTTCGATGCGCTCCTGGACGAGGTTACCGGGAGGACGCGCATGATTACTGCTACCATTCGAAACACGAGTCCTCGAATAGCCATTTCGGGCGCGGAATATCCGGTCGATTGCCTGGCAGGTTATTCGACTCCTGTTTCTCCAAGCGGTGCCCCTTTACCCTGGTCGGAGAATCAGACCATCGATATTTTCCCGGGCAGCATTATTATCACCCGCCCGGCCGGTGTCACTTTCAAGGCGGACACGTCGGACAAGCTATCAGCCATGGCAGAGTCCATCGGCAAGCTGGGTCTATCTCCGGGCACTTCCGACTATACCGATATCATGACCAATACCGCTCGAATTGTGGGGAGAATATGCGGAGAGACTCTGGCTCACGAGATCATTCACTGGCTATGCGGTCCACTGCCTGTGGGCAAGGTTTTCAAAGCCCACTCGGAGATCAAAGGTGACCTCATGCAAGACTCGCCTTTCAAAACCTTCGAACGCCAGGCCGGTATCAAGATTAAGAAGAGCGCCGACTTTCCGAAGACTGGTTCGTTCACCTTCACCAAGGTGAATCAAATCGCTCCCGCTACGCTTCTAGTGGCTCAGCGGTTCTGGCCGAAGAAACTTCCCCCGGTCAAAAAGACGAAATAGGTCAGTTCTACATGAGGGATTGCATGATCTTGTCCAGAGCCGCCTTGGGAGGTCTCAGCTCTTTCTGCTGCAAGCTCGAGAGAGGCTCGTCCACCATATGCTTGACGCTGGAGAAATCACGCAGGTCTTTGTCGATATAAAGAAGTCCGGTGAGCAGGGTGCCGTCCCGGTGCGACTGGTGGATGGCACGGTCGGCGGCGAAGCGATCGGTGGGATCGTAATCCCGATCGATTTTCTTCAGTTGCAGGACCGAGCCGTCATGGAGCTGGACGTCACGGACGGTGCCTTCTTCGTAGTCGACGGTGATCTGCTCGTAGAACGGGATATAGTCCAGACCGTGCAGAGGAGTGTCGATCTCTTTGGCTGTCTTATAGCTCTTGGTGGAGCCTGCGTGGTTGTTGAAGGTGACGCATGGGCTGATCACGTCGAGCACTGCGGTGCCGCGGTGGGAGACAGCTGCCTTGAGCAGGGTGACGAGCTGGCGCGGGTCGCCGGCGAAAGAGCGGGCGACGAAACCGCAACCCAGCTCGATGGCCAGACCGCAGAGGTCGATGGCGGTGAGCTCGTTGACGGTGCCGTCCTTGAGCTTGCTGCCACGGTCGGCGGTGGCGGAGAACTGACCCTTGGTGAGACCGTAGACGCCGTTGTTCTCGATGATATAAACCACCGGGACGTTACGCCGGATCATATGACCGAACTGACCGAGACCGATACTGGCGGTGTCGCCGTCTCCACTGACTCCCAGCAGGGTGAGTTTCTTGTTCGCCATATGGGCGCCGGTGGCAATGGAAGGCATGCGTCCGTGCACCGAGTTGAAACCATGGGAGCGGGAGAGGAAGTAAGCCGGGGTTTTGCTCGAGCAGCCGATGCCGGAGAGCTTCACTACCTGGTGGGGCTCGATGGAGAGCTCCCAGAAGGCTTTGATGATCTGGC
>JAGQHH010000277.1 GCA_020431945.1 Cyanobacteria bacterium HKST-UBA02
CAATGACGCTCCCAGCAATGCCTCGGGCGACAGGCTGGCGCTTCTCGCCTTCGCTGGTCTGGTGGTCGCCGCTGTTCTGGTCCTGGGCTTCGGCTCCTATTACAGCATCCACAATTTTATTACTGCCGTATCGGCAGAGCCTGTGGACGTCTGGACTTGCGTGGTGATGTCCCTCATTTTGATCACTTCTTTCATGGTCGCGAGAATGCTCTACTGGCTGTCATTTTTCGGCAGTGTCATGCTTGCCACCCGCACCGGCGCCTGGTCCATGGGCGAGACAATTTGCAAGAAGGCGATCCAGTTTCACAAGCTCGTTCCCAACGGCAGTGGTTGGGCTTCGGTAGCCCTGGTGCAGAGCCTCATCGGTCGGGGCCAGTTCGAGGATGCCGTCACCTATGCCGAAGGCGAATGGGAGCGCAATGGAGAAAACGCAAAGCAGGTCCTCAATCTCGGTCCCATGTGCGTGGCTGCCGGTATGGCCCAGCAGGCCACCGGCAATATCAAGCAAGCCTCGCTCTGGAACGATCGTGGTATCAGCGCGCTCACCAAGATCCTCGAGCAAGCCGACGCCAAGGACGGTGGACTCTTCGCCCGGGCTGCCCGGATGCAGGCATCGCAGTGGACCGGTCAGGTGAAAATGCAACTGGCGGTTGCTCATTTCCACAGCGCTACTTTCCATTTCAACAATCAGGACTTCCGCCGCGCCAAAGAGAATTTCAAGAAATCGGTGGACTATGCCAACCAGTCACCGGATTTCCCGCAGAAACAGGACGTCATCAAGATGGCTCGCGATCAGCTCGCTCGCCTCAAGCATCACTGATTCAGAGATTCAGAGCGCCTTCTTCTCTCTGGCGAGCTTGTAGGCCCGGCAGCGGTTGACGAATTTCTTGAAGAGATCTTTTCCGGTTTCCATATCTCTTTCGGGGTGCCATTGCACGCCGATGAGAAAGCGGTCGCTATCGGATTCTACTGCTTCGATCACTCCGTCTTTCGAGCGGGCTCCTACCTTGAGACCCTTGCCCGGTTTGTCCACGCACTGGTGGTGAGAGGTTACGACTTTCACTTTTTTCTCGCCGATGATCTTACGCAGCTTGCTGTCCGGCTTGATCTCGACATAGTGGCGGTTGAAGCCGTCACGCCAGCCATTGGGGCTGGCATGCTTGATTTTGGATTCTTTGAAAGCGCTGGGTATGTCCTGGATCAGAGTGCCGCCTGAGGCGATATTGAGGGCCTGGCAGCCGGCGCAGATTCCCAGGACCGGCAGATCCTTATGGGCCAGAGCATAGCGGGCCAGATCCATGTCGAAGCTCGAGCGCTCCTCGTTCATTCTGACTACTTTGGGGCTCTCTTTCTGACCGTAGAGGGAGGGGGGATAGTCCAGACCCCCGGTGAGCAAGAGCCCGTCGAGGCTGCCGGCGACATTTTCGAGATCCCGAGCGCTCATGGGCGGCAGGAGCACCGGAATGGCGCCTGCCTGGGCGATGGCCCTGGCATAGGGGGAATCGAGGACATAGCGCACCGGTTTGGAGCCATCCAGCTCCATATTTATGCCGATAATCGGTTTTGTGGAAGGTTCTCCGGCCTGCGCCGGGAGGCAGAAAAACAGGCTCACAAGGCTCACATAAAGACAGGTAAATATGTCTCTAGCTCTTGCTATACGGGATATTCGGGACATAAGAGCGCTCCTGGGCACCGCGTTTTTTGTCCATTATTCTACAGTGGTATAACGATTCTAATGATTCTGAAAAGCTATGAGCGATAAAGAAGACCACAGCGAGAACAAGAAGAAGCAGTCGAAGTCTCCGAGTTTGTTTGATACGGACATGGAGCTGAGCCCCAACCTGAATCTGAAAGAGGTTCAGGATGATCCTCTGCCGGACGGGGACGATTTCGAAAGTATTCTGGCTGCCCTGAGTGCCCAGAGCGCCGATACGGACGGGGACGCGGACGGGAGTGACGGAGCTGGTAGTGAAGCTCATGGCGGGGACGGGGCTGATTCTTCTTCGGATCCGCTGGTGGGAACGACTTTCGACGGTAAGTACGAGATCCTCTCCTGTCTCGGTCGGGGCGGCATGGCCACGGTCTACAAAGTCAGGCACCTTCATCTCGACTCGGTTCTGGCTCTCAAGCTCCTTCACAAGCAATTCTGGACGGATCCCCTCAGTGTCCAGCGCTTTCAGCAGGAAGCCAGGACCATCGGCAAGTTGAGCCATCCGAACCTGATCACTTTTCGTGATTTCGGTGTGAGCGAGGACGGCCAGCCTTATCTGGTGATGGATTATCTGAAGGGTTCCAGCCTGGGGATGGAGATCCAGAGCCGGGACGGGTTCGATTTGCCGAGGGTGGTGGCGATTCTCGAGAAGCTCTGTGATGGGCTCGAGGAAGCGCACCGCCACGGGATCGTTCACCGTGACATAAAACCGGCCAATGTCATGGTCCTGCCCGAGGATGATCGCGATCTGGTCAAGCTGGTGGACTTCGGTATTGCCAAGCTCACCACCGAGGACGTCAATCAGAAACAGACCCTCACCCAGACCGGAGAGGTTTTCGGCAGTCCTGTCTATATGAGCCCCGAGCAGTGTCTCGGTCTCAAAGTCGATGTGCGCTCGGACATATATGCCATCGGCTGTCTCGCCTATGAGGCGATTACCGGGGAGCCTCCGATTGCCGGCGCCAATGTGCTCGAGACCATGAATATGCACGTGGACAAGGTGCCGGACCCGCCTTCGAAGAAACGGACTGATCTGATGACCGAAGATCGGATCCAGTGGGTCAAGGTGAAAGAGCTGGATTATCTCGTTCTCAAATGCCTGGAGAAACTGCCTGAGGATCGCTATCAGGATGTGGCGGAGATTCTCGCCGATCTCGAGCAGATCAAGCAGGGTAAAACCATTGCCAACAAGAGATTCCGCAAACAGCCCATGACTTTGCGGAAAAAGCTTCTCGCCACTTTGAGTGCCGCACTGGTTGTGGTATCAGCAGGGGTGGCTGTCTATAGCACCAATCCCGGTGTCAAGGAAGCGGTCGACTCCACCGCCCTTAAGATGAGCTGGAATATGCGAATTCTCAAAGGGGATCTTGCCTTTCAGTTTCGCAACGTGAAAGACGCCGAGGCTTCCTTTCAGGACGCTCTCGACAACGCCAAGGTGGGAGCGGATGCAACCATGGCCCGCCAGCGGCGGATCATCGCTCTGAAAAAGCTCGCTGAAGTTTATCAATATAACGCCGACTACCCGACCAAGGACAAGGTCGAGCAACTGCTCAAGGACGAACTGCAGAAAGAGCTGCGTTCGGTGGAGATCGTCGATGTGGGCAAAAAGATCGATCTTCTCGAAGAGCTCAAAAAGGCGCCGGCGGTGGACAGTGTCACCAGTCTCGCCCAGGCTTCCCTGCTCGATCGAGCCGGCAGCGAGGCAGAGCGGAACGGCGACAAGGATACCGCCGCCCGGTATCTCGAGGCTTCTTACGAGATCAAGAAAAAGTGGTTGAAGCCCGAAGACGAGAGTCTCCTCGAGACCATGGATGCGCTGGCCAGGACTTATGTCTTGCTGGGCAAGCGGCACGAGGCAGGCGGGCTCTGGATGAAAGCTTACAAGTTGGGTACCGAGCATCTTCCCGAGACCAGCCCGGTTCTGGTAAACCTCTATGACAACATGGGCCGAATCGACCAGGATCACGATCATATGAAGAGAGCCGAGCAGAATTTCAGAAAGGCTGTGGAGATCTCCACCGGCGTCTACGGGCCCTCGTCACCCAAGACCATCGGAGTGATGAAAGATCTAGCCGCATTTCTGCTGGCTGACTCTCGCAAGGCCGAAGCTGACGAGCTCTGGACGAAAATCAACGCCCTCGAACGGATTCATTAACCGTAGACGTTATCTAGACGCAGTTTCAGAAGCTTGACGCTGAGTTCGTTTATCTGTTTGTGGAGCTTTTTTCGATCCTCGAGACCGAGCTTGCCGTCGTTCTTGTCTTTCATCTTCTCCATGCGGGTCTGAATGTCGAGGACGGTCTTCTTGAGATCCGCGGTTTCCTTGGTGGTGAGCTCGTTGGCCTGGCGACCGCTGTCTATCTGCTTGGAAAGCTCTTCGATGCGTTTGGTTACTGTCCATTTCTTGGCGTGGCAGGCTTCTATCGAAGATGAGAATGCCAGGATCAGCAATCCGGACACGAGGGCTAGGGATTTCTTGCGCATGACCTTTTCCTGTGTAGATTCTAAGCAAAACAGGACTACAGTATACCAGAGTCCTGATGTGATACCGGGGATAGTATCAATCGGCGGGACTGCTATGGCCTGGCGAAAATAGAGTACAATTCCACTTTCTTGTATCTTCTCCGGGAAGTTAACGTGAACAGATCTTTGCAAATTCCGCTTGCGCTTCTTGTGCTGCTTTTCGAGTCCCTGCCGGCTCTGGCCCAGGCAGACGACCTGACCCGTCAACGCGATGAGCTGACCAGAGAGGTGCTGTCAGTGCCCGATGACGAGCAGGACAGCGAGAAGCTTCTCGGGGTGACTGCCAAGCAGGAGCGCATTGTCGAAATCGAAAGAAAGCTTCTGGATCTCGATGAGCAGAAGCTGGCTGCCGAGAAGAAGACCTTCCAGACCGGCAAGCATCCTGCGGACCTGCCTGCCTCGCCTTCAGGCGACCCTCTTGCCTGGAAGCTGAGCGTCTTCCACGGTCTCAAGCCGGTGTCCACGCGCGCCTGGCTGGGGCGTAAACTCGATCTGAAAGAGCAGGCACTGGAAGCTCGTTCCCGGGCCCTCGCTTTCAAAAGTCAGGAGATTCAGGCGAACAAGCACTTTCTCGATGTGAAGCTGGCCGATGAGAAGAGCGGCAATAAGCGGGCGGACCTGCGTAGGGACCTTCTCAAAGAGCTTTTCGTTGCCAAGTCGCAGTGCTCGGAAGCGAGTCAGAGAGCCACTCGTCTCTCGGCTCAAAGCTTCGCCTGCGATCGAAACAGCCGGGAGCAGCTCGAGGCAATCGCCCGGAGGATCCTGGAGCTGGACCGGGTCAAGAAAGAGGGAGGCGAGATCTTCGCCAGCAAGAGCTATCTCCTCAGCCGCCGTGGTCAGGCCCTGGGACCGCGGCAGTTCTCCACCGGGATCATCGTCGACGACACCAGGGACCGGATAGTCAGGGTCCATGAGACTCTTCCCGGCTCTCCCGCCCGGGAATCCGGCATCAACCCCGGGGACGAGCTCCTGATCGTTAGAGGTCTTCCGGTTGTGGGACTGGCTTTCGACGAAGTGGACAAGCTCCTCACCGGCAAGGAGGGTGAAGATATCGAGGTGACTCTCCTTTCTGCCGATGGCTTGAAAGACCTGACCCTCGTGACGAATTCCCGAGCTGAGAAAAAGACTCATCCGCAGCTCAAGGAGATGCTCGACAAGGCCAGGTCCGGTGACGACTATGCCGGGGCGGCGGAGACTCTTCTCGATATGGCTGACTATGCCCTGACATATTCCGCCGGCAACTCGGTGGTGGAGGATTACTTGAAGGAAGCCATCGATCTCGCGGTGGCTCACAAGGCGGAAGCCGGTCATATGCTGCCCCGGGCCTACTGCGATGCCGCCTCCTTCTATCTCAAGCAATTCGGCACCCTCTCCAGGCAGTATGTGAGCCCGGATCTGCCGGAAGGGATCACGCCTCAACTGCCACCGGTGACGGCGGACGAGTGGCTTGCCCGGGCAACCGCTTGCCAGGAGAGTCTCCTGGGTCTCGACGGGCAATCATATGGCGGGGACCCGGAGGCAGGGCGCCGGCTGGCTGTTCTTGCCGATAGTTTCTACAAGCAATTCGCCTTCCGCCGGATCAAGACCTGCGAACCTGCTATCGGTCTTTACGAGAAGGCAATTGCGGTCGAGAAGGTTCGTGGCGGCGAGCATCTTCTCCTGGCAGCCGCGCACCGTCGCAATCTCGGACTCGTCTTCACCGACCAGGAGTTGTTCGAGAAAGCCTCTCCGTTCTGGAGCGATTGTGTCGAAGCTTATTGCTCCATTCTGCCTGCGGAGAGCAGCGAGATCTATGGGAGCAGACAGATGCAATTCGAGACGAGGATGCGGCTCGGTAAGTACGAGGAAGCTCGAAAAACCCTGATCGAGCAGCTTGGCGTAGCCGATCTGGTCTTCACCGCTGATAGTGGCATCGATGAGACTACCGTAAACAGCAGTCTCAGAAGAGTCATCCTGCCTCTTGCCGTATGCGAGGACAAGCTGGGCAATGCGGCTCGATGCCAGGAGCTTTCCGAGAGGCTCATTCCTCTGTGCCAGGATGAAGATCGTAAAGGGGAGCTGGCGGAAGCTCTGTTACTCGCGGGCCGGAGCGCCTTTGCCAGCGGCAAGCCGGTGGATGCGGTGGAGCATCTCACTGCTGCCATGCAGATTCTCTCCGGTGCAGAGAAGTCGGCTTGCATCAACGAGCTGGCTCGTGTCTATGTCGGCACCGATCGGGCTGCGGAGGCGAAAGTCCTCTGTCTGACCCAGGTGGAAGGTTATGAGGCCAGGCTCGAGAGCGGGGACGGCAAGCAGATCGTCTATGCCGGACCTGCCTGCCGGACTGCGGATATTTTGAGCGATCTCGGAGAATACGAATCGGCAAGGCATCTCTATCAACTGGCCATCGCCGCTTACCGGCAGGGCTTGATCGACACTATCACCGGTGACAGGCAGAAAGGCGAGATCTCGCAGAACGCCAGAGAGCTCGCCGATTGTCTCGATAATTCTATGGCGGCTCTGGCCAGCAATCTCAAGAAGTCCGGCAAGAACCAGTGGGCTTCGAGAGTGGAGAAGGGACAGAAAGCTCTCTCCAGCAAGAAAGCCGGCCTCGAAGAGCTGGATCTGGAATGGCTGAAGAAGCTCAGCACCGAGGACGTGATCTAGATAAAATGATCTAGAGGAATTGTCTGAAAAACTCGATCTCGGTCCGGCGCACCGAGGGCCAGTCGGGTTGCAGCCAGATGAGGTGCGATGCTCCGGGCATGCGGATGAGACGGCTGTCTTCGATTCTGGCCATGGCATATTCGGAGTGACAGATCTCGGCGTCGGCATCCGCCTCGCCATGAACCAGCATGGTAGGCACTGCGATCTGCTCCAGGGGCGGATAGCCCAGGGCCTCGAATTGCAGGAAGTCGTTTTTGATGCCTTCATGACGCAGGCTCGCCGGGGAGCAGGTCTGGGCAATCACTTCCATGGCGGCGGGCGCATGAGGCAGGTTCAAGATCTCTTGCGCCCAGCTCTCGAAGGCGTCCCCTTCCAGCTTGCTGGAGGCTTTCAGGGACAGCTTCAGAAGCGCGAGAGGAAAGAATCGTGCTCCCATGGCCAGCTGCCAGGAGCCGGTGTCGGTCTGGAACCAGCGTCCGATGGGGGTGTTGAGAAATTCGCTTCTAGTATCGAATTCGTGAGTCACCGGACATTCGAGCAGAAGGGCCCGCACTCTGTCCGGATAGTCGAGAGCGAACCGGCAGGCATAAGGTCCGCCGCCGGAGACTCCGGCAACGAAAACCCTGTCGATCTCGAGATGGTCCAGAAGAGCTTTGAAAGCACCGGCCTGCTCGGCTATGGATCTGCCGGTGCTCAGGGGAGTGCGAAGATAGCCGCTGCGTGAAGGCGACAGTACCGAGAAGCCGGCGAAAGCGAACTCGCCGAAGGTGTACGAGCCCTGATCGTAGCCTCCGGGGGTGCCATGGAAAGTGAGCACCACCGGTCCGCTGCCGAAAAGGACATATTCGAGCTCGCCTCTGTCCGTGGTGACCAGGTGAGAAGCGGATTGCAGAGCCGCCCTGCGCGATTGCTTCCAGCCCAGCCATGCGAAAGTGGATTCATTCATGGGGATCTTCGATGTGGACCACCACGTCCACGACACCGTCGAGCCTCTCCTTCAGGCGCTCCTCCACGGCATAGGCTATCTGATGTCCCTCTTCCACCGAGATATGACCGGGCACCTGTACGTGCAGGTCGAGGAAAATATGATCTTTCATTCCCCGGCTGCGGACCTTGTGGCAACTGATCACGCCTTCCACCTGGCAGACGATGGCTTCGACTTCGCTTTCGTCGAGGACGACGGCATCTACGAGAATTCCCATGTTAGCGGTGATAATTCCATAGCCGGCTTTGAAGATGGCAATGACGATCACCACCGACGCCACCAGATCTATGACATTGATCTTCATCTGGGCGGCGAGCAGGGCTGCGATCACGCCCAGGGATGCGTAGACGTCCGACATCGTGTGCTGGGCATCGGCAGCCAGCAGGTTGGAGCCCAGAGTCTCGGCTTTGCTCTTTTCATATTTGCTCACCAGAATCGAGATGACTATGCTCGCGATCATGACAGCATAAGAGATAGGCTCGACTTTAAGGGTCGTGGACTCCGGCGCGGTGATGCGGTTGAAGACTTCTTTCACCACCTCGCTTCCGGCCAGGAACATGAGAAAGGAAATGCCGATGGCGGCCAGGGCCTCGAATTTGCGGTGACCGTAAGGGTGACCGCGGTCGGCGGGCTCGATGGAAATGGTCAATCCCAGGATGCCGACGATGTTCGAAGAGGCATCCATAAGGCTGTGGAAACCATCGGCCACCATGCTCAGGGTGCCGGTCTTGAATCCGCACACGAGTTTGCTGGCCGAGACGATGAGATTGAGAAAGAGAGTTTGCCAGAAGACTGTTCTCGCCTGGCGGAGATTCTCTGATCCGCTCTTTCTCGCTGCGTCGCTGCTCAAGCCCTGTCCGCCGGGATGGGGATGACTGCCGCCGTGCAGGGCGAGTGCGCCACTACTGCGCTGGAGACACTACCCAGAGAGGCGATACCGCGTTTTTTGTGCGAGCCGAGCAGCACCACATGCGGTTTCCATTTTTCGATTATGTCCAGGAGCTCGAGCTTGGTATCGCCTTCCACCACCATGGGCTCGATAGTAGCTTCGCTCCAGGAGCCTCTGATTCTCTCGACGAAAGTGCTGGTGAATTCTTCTCCTTTGCGCCAGCGGTCCCGGGCTATCTCTTCGGTGAGGGGGGCGGGCAGGAAGCTCATCAGGCTGTTGACCAGGACCGGGGAGACGATATGGACTACCTTGCAGTGGCTGGCTTGCTTGATGGGGAATTCGCTCACGAATTCGGCCAGGGGATCGATGCAGGACCGATCCTCGAGAGCGATGAGCACTCGGAAGTCGGTATTCTCCGGGTCTCGTTCTCCCTTGACTATGACCACGGCGCAGCCGGCGCGCAAGAGGACCTGCTCGGCGACGCTTCCCAGGAGGAATTTCTTGATACCCGTCCGGCCGTGAGAGCCCATCACCAGCACCTGGGGTTGCCACTCTTCTATTGTTTTGAGGATGGCATCCCGGGGATCGCCGAGCTCTGTCCTGCCTTCGATGGTCTTGCCCGGAAGTTTCTCTTTGAGAGCTTCCACCCGGCTGTCGATGAGCTCCCGGGAGTCTCCGTAGACCTTCTCCTCGAATTCTTTCAGAGTGACCGGATGCTCCGCCCGGAGCTCCATGAGAATTCCCCGGTCTACTTCGTTGACATTGAGGACCTGGAATTCGCAGGCGTCCGGCCAGGGGCAGCGACCTACGAAATTCAGGGCTTCTTGAGAAAACTGCGATTCATCTACGGCAATCAGAACTTTCATAAATAATCCCCTGCGAAACCGGAGCGAAAGGTTGGCTCGACCACCGATAAGCATCCTGTAAGGAGTCTAGCAGGAGGAGGGAAAGGTCGTAATCTGTTGCAAGGAGGTACTGCAAAGGAGGTACTTGAAATGAATGCTCTCTTGACTCGTGAAAGGACCGCGACGGTGAGCTCAGTCTTCCATTGCGAGGACTGCACCGGAGATTTTCCAGTCTGCGGCCATCTCGTCTCGGAGCAGGTCTCCTGCCCGGAATGCGGCGCCCGCGGAAAAAGCCGGGTGGTAGCCATCTACCGAGACGACGACCCGGACCTTCACCAGATGTACAGCAAGGTGGACTGGCGGGCCGGGGACTGACTGTGTTAATTTAGGGGCAGTTTACTCAGCGGAGAAGGACTTTTGTCCAGGTCGCGTGTTCTGCTCCTGATTGTTTCTATGTCGCTGGCAGTGCCGGCGGCTCCGGCTCAGGATGACGACTTCCTCTACGGGATCAATTTCGTCCGCGGTGCCGAGACCAGGACCGCCGTCGCAGACGACGGCGGTTACGAAACCACGGACGAAATCGTCGGGACCGTGGTCGAGACAACAAATCCTTACACAAACATTCCCAAGCCCAACGGGATCATGGTCGGGCTCGTCTATGAGCCGGATAAGGACGGCAAAGCGCCGGCCAATACAGGCTCGGCCAACATGCTCACCGGCATCAGCGCCATCATCAATGCCATGAATGCGGCAAGCAAGTCAGGCAATAAGTAATTAAGTAATATAATAGGGTCCTCAGTGCCTCGTCGTGCCTTCCGAGGAGGGTTGTCATGAGCTCTAATTTGAGTTCGATCCGGAGTGCCGCGCGTTTTCTCAGCAGGGTCTTGCCCCTGTTCGTCTGCCTGGCAGTGCTTGCAACCAGCAGAGTGGAAGCCCTTGGCAGCAAGGTTTTCAAGGAGGTCGATCAAGCTCTTGCTTCGGTGACCTTCGACACCTATGGCGGTCTCGTCCGCTGCAACCTGCCTGCCGACCTGCGCGCTGGTGATACCATATCCGGCACCATTCAGATGGAGCCGGACGGCTCTAACGATTCATACAAGCAGCGCAGCCTCAAGAAGCTCAACGACTATATCGTCTTCGTCGGTAAGCACGAGGTCTATGCTCGTCTCGGCACTTTCCGCTTTAACATCCCGCCCGATACCACCAGCCTGGAGATTCGACTCAGCAACAAGAAAGGGGCGAATCTCGGCAGCGAGACTATCGAGGTGGCGCCGGCCACATCCGAGTCGGAGCCTGCCAGCTACAAGGTATCCAGCTTCGTGGAAGCTAACAAGCCTGTTGCCATCACCGGAGATTTCCCGGGCGATTTCCGGATGAACGAAGTGACGGTCAACGATCAGGCTGCCACTCCTCTGGCTCAATCGCCGCGCTCCCTGGTTTTCCTGCCCCCGGAAAATATGTCCGGTACCCTGAAGCTCCGGTTGAAGGAAGGGAAACATCTTTTCCGGGGCGAGTTCACCGCTCTTTCAGTGAGCCTTTCCATGGTCACCAACAAAGTCGAGCGGGGCAAGTCTCACAGCCTGCTGGTACGGGTGGTCGGCTTGAAAGATAACGCTCCTTCGGTGATGGTCAAGGTCCAGAATCTCACACCTCAGATCGTCAATCTCGAGGGGGGCGACGTCCAGTCGGTGGGAGCTAAGTCCGATACCGGAACCTGGGAGCTGAAAAGAGAAGTGCTCGGTGCGCGAGTGGGCGCTTTCAGGATAGTAGCGGCTCTGGTTCCTTCGGAGAAGAAGAACAATCTGAGCCAATCAGTAGACTAGGCTGATGGAGATAGACATGAAAAGCACGCTCTTTAGAATCTCACTGGCCCTGGTCGCATTGCTCGCCGGCTCGCCGGTGCTGGCGGCGCCGAGAATCTCTGCCGACACCAAGATAGAGGAAGGCATTACCAAGACGGTCTTCCAGATGGAAGAGGGGTTCATCACTGTCTACCTGCCGGCAGAGCTGCACCCGGGTGATACTGTATCCGGTAGCATGGCGGCGAAGCCCTTCGGCGGCGATGCCGAAAGCAAGGAAGCCAATCTGAAAGCCCTGAAGACCTGCTCGATAGAGCTCAGAAAAGCGGCTATCTACAGCCCCGATCCGATGCCGGAGAAAGGCAAGAAGATCGAGCCCCCGGTAGCTACTTTCGACAAGCCCCTGTTCAGCGGCACGATACCGGAGAAGACCAGAGGGCTCGAAGTGGTGCTGGTGCGGGACGGACGCAAGCTGAAATATGACCGCTTGAAAGTCGAGAGCGATGAGGCGGCGGCGCTCGATGCCGATTCCTGCATGATCCCCGCCATCGCCCAGGGCAATCACCCGACTCTCATCAAGGTGCGAGCCGACGGTCTCGCTGAGAATACCGAAGTATCAGTGGGAGGCAAGCCTTGCGAGATCCTGGCCGAGAGTCCCCGCATGATCGTTTTCCGCAGTCCGGCTGATGTCGTCGGTGCCACCACGGTTTCTTTTTCGGAAGGCGGGCGTGGCGCCCAGTGCGACCTGGTCAACTTGCAGGTGAAGCTCTCGGCATCGCAATTGCGCCTCAAAAAAGGAGAGCGCAGCAAGATGACAGTTTCTATAAACGGTCTCAAGAGTGTCTCTCAGCCCGTGGAGCTGGTGCTCAGCAATATGACGCCCCAGGTGGTGCAGATAATCGGTGGCGACCAGCAAGTGGTGCCTATTCCTGCCGGAGGAGTTCAATGATGACGAGCGATATAAGAAATGCAGCGATTCTCATCCTGCTTCCGGCAATCTTTGCCATCGGCGCCTCGCCGGCACGGGCTCAGTCTTTTACCAGGACCTTCGAGCTCAAGGGGCTCGAGGACGGCGATTTCAGAATCAGGGTTTTCGTCAGGCAGGCCGGCTCCTCGGAAGGGCGTGTGATTCCGCTGACCGGTACCAAGAAAGAGCCGGAGAAAAATGAAGCTGAGAAACAGGAAGGTGAGAACAAGCAATGAGAAAGATGGTTAGAAATTCGGCTCTTGCTTTTACTCTCGCGCTTCTCCTGTCTCCGGTGCAGGCCCAGAGCCCGTCTCCGGCTCAGAGCAATGCTTCGGGAGCGGCCAGCCAGGCTGTCGAGGACAGACCGATCAAGGACAAATGGGCTCTCGTGATTGGTGTTGATCGATTCGAGGATCCCACCATCCCGACTCTTCAGTTCTCAGCCAAAGATGCCCGGGATTTTGCCGATTTTCTCGTGACCAGAGGGAATTTCCAGAAGGATCATGTTCTGGTGCTGCTCAACGAGCAGGCTACCGACGACAATATCAAGAAAGCTCTCGGTGACGACTGGCTCCCGCGCCGGGTTCTGCCGGACGACCTGGTGGTGATCTACGCGTCCAGCCATGGCAGCCCCAAAGAGATAGACGTCGCCCAGGACAATTTTCTCATCGCATACAACACTCACCGGGACAGTCTGTTCGCCACCGGTCTTCGATTGCACGATCTGGCCAATACGGTCAAGCACCGCACCGGCTGCGATCGCATAGTCCTGCTTCTCGATGCCTGCAACAGCGGGGCCGCCGAAGCAGGCGGCAAAGGTCTTTTTCGTCCGGGCAATTTCAAGCTGGAAAACGAAG
>JAGQHH010000278.1 GCA_020431945.1 Cyanobacteria bacterium HKST-UBA02
CGGCGAGGATCTCAAAGGCGAGCTCCACAACCAGAGCGCCCTTCTTGGCGACAAGAGCCGGGAGAACAAGAGGCTTCACCAGGATCTGGCGAGGCTCACCACAACTCTGGAAGAGAAGCTCAAAGAGCTTGAAGAGATGAAAGCCGCCAATATGGACCTCCAGCACCAGCTCAAACAGAGAGAATCGGAGCGAGATCTCCTGGCTGTGATGCTCACCGAGAAAGAAAAAGAACAGGCCCAGCAGAGCTCCACACGGTCCTCAGGGACCTACGAAGCAGCCGACTCCAGACAACAGGGCGGCAGCAGCGGCGGCTTTTTCGGTAGATTCAAAGGCAAATAACCTTCTAGTTATCAGCCGTCTTAGAGGTTTTTCCAGAACTGAGGAACTGACCTACCAGGTCGGTGAGCCCGCCCGCTTCCACCGTGGTCTGGCGGCGGCCGAAGACACCCTTTTTAGTGGTTACCTTATCCCCCAGAATAGTGGTTACCTCGGTCTGAGAGCTTCCGAAGAGTCCTTTCTTTTTCTTCACCGAATTGCCGAATGCGCTGGCTTCGGTGCTGCTTTTCTTGAAGAGACCCTTTTTCTTTTCATATTTATTGCCCAGTCTGTCTTTGACGACGGTGGTCTTGCTTCCCAGTAGACCGTTTTTAACCGTCAGCTCCTCGCCCTTGCCATCCCGGATGCTTATATTGTGGCTATCGGCGAAAGCGCCGGGGGCGAGACTTGCCGCCATAAAAGCCGAGAGAGCCAGAGCCAGTTTTTTGCTATTCACAGTTTCACCTCTTTTCCAATCGATATTAATCAAGACAGAGCACGAAGCGCAACTGTTCCCGGACTGTGAAGGAGCTGAGGCTGGTAAAATTACTGGCGATTATGGACACTGCATATCTCGATGATCTTTCCAAGAGACTGACCGGCGGCGACCGGCGCGCCCTGGCCAGGGCTATAAGCGTCGTCGAATCCGGAGGCGAAGAAGCCGCTCATCTGATAAAGGGTCTCTACCAGCGCTCCGGTAAAGCACACCTGATCGGAATCACCGGCTCCCCCGGGGTGGGCAAGTCCACCCTGGTAGACGCCCTGGTCACCGAGATCAGAAAAGAGAACAAAAAGGTAGCAGTCCTGGCGGTGGACCCATCGAGTCCCTTCACCGGCGGTGCCATTCTCGGAGACCGGATCAGAATGCAGGGGCACACCCTCGATCCCAACGTCTATATAAGATCCATGGCAAACCGTGGTCATGCCGGCGGCGTCGCCATGGCCACTTATGATACGGTGCGCCTGCTCGAAGCTTTCGGTTTCGATGTCGTGATCATCGAGACCGTCGGAGTCGGGCAGTCCGAGCTGGCCATCGCCCAGACCGCCGATACCACCATACTCGTGCTCATGCCCGGCTCCGGCGACGATATCCAGGCCATCAAATCCGGTATCATGGAGATCGGCGATATCTTTGTGGTGAACAAAGGCGATTTACCAGGCGCCAACAAATCGGCCTCCGAAATTATCGCCAGCCTGGAGCTCTCTCATCTGCCCACAAAATGGTGCCCGCCTGTACTGGTGGCGATCTCGGAAAGCGGCGAAGGTGTAGACAAGGTCTGGGAATCGGTGAAAGATCATGGCTCTTTCCTGAAAGACTCCGGTCTCATCGAAAGCCGCCGGACTGCTAAAGCCCGGGCCGAGCTAGCGGAGATCGTGGCGGATATGGCCAGGCAGAGACTCGATCAGTCCCTGGAAAGCTCAGGCGACATGAGGGACACTCTTTCCGATGTGGTGGCTCTCAAAATCGATCCTCACACCGCCGCCGGCACCATACTCAAAAGTATCATCGGCCCCTGAGCTCTTTTTCGGAAACAGCTTCGAAACTTTCGCACACTGGCCAGGTCGGAAAGCTCTCCACCTGGGAAATCACATAAGACCAGTGTTTTTTGTGACCGCCTCGATAGAAATAATTGAAGAGTTTCCGCGCTCCTGATTTGTTGCCCGAATAATAAAGTCGCGCCACTTCCAGATCTGCCCGGGACATGGTCTCTTCCCGGCCGATCATATAGTTTCGCGAAAGGTCCCTGCTCAGCAGTCTCAGATAAGCCCGATCCGGCATGGCGTCCATTACTCTTACCAGCTTCCCGTCTTTGAAAGCCAGCTCCACAGCGGTTGTTTCGGCACATCTGGCCCCGTAGTCCATCAAGTAATTGCAAGCCTGCAGGCGATTGTTCTCTCTGTCCTCGTTATAA
Source organism: Cyanobacteria bacterium HKST-UBA02 (assembly GCA_020431945.1). The sequence goes on from JAGQHH010000278.1 coordinate 2,230, forward strand.
GAGAGCCAGACGCGCCCGTAGATCCCCCTCAAAATCTCGACTCTCTCGCCGAGAACATAAGCCAGAGTGTAATAAAACGGCTTAAAGTCATTAGGGTCATTCTCGATCTCCACCAGGGCACAGGCGACTTTGCCGCCATCTATCGAGATCCTGGCTTCACCGTTCAGGTCTCTCCGGAAAACGATTTTCTTCGCATCCGGAAAGTACAGTCTGTCGGTTTCAAGGTCACCGGAAAAGGTCCTTATATAGGCAGGGTTCTCAGAGCTGTAGAGCTCTATTCTGTTTCCGCCGGTGCTGAGCACCTCGGTGGGAACAGCAACTCTTTCTTTCACAGGCCCGGCCGGGGTCGGGGCAGGAGCTTTCTTCTCGAGCCAGAGCCCGGGGCCGAAATAGCTGAGCCCGGCAAGACCGGCCATAGCGATGCAGGCAGCAAGCAATGCGCTCAGACGATGGCGATGCAGAATGATTCTCATACTTCCATCTTAATGTCAGACCTTCGCCCGGGCAAGTATTTGCCCTTTTTGAAAATTCGCCCCGTCGCCCCGGCTTGCTCTCACTTTTTTCCCCGACCTTCGGATCTCTTACCCGTCCATCCGAAGTATCTTGCGCTCAAATAAAAGCAAACGCCACTAACACAGTAAAAGACATATGCTAACGGATCGTGAGGGCGCGCGTAAAACGCTAAACCCTGATATGCAATGTCAAAGAAAATTAGCCCAATGACCGCATAGACCAAACCGAAAATGAGTTTCATGACACAATCATAGCTTCAAAAAAAAGAATGGCACCCCTCTTCTAGCCGGTCTCTTCTCCGGTCTCTTCTCTGGTCTCTTCTCTAACGAGGCCTGTCGAATCCGGCATGAAAAGCGTGGCGAGCAGACCGATCAGATAAACCAGGGAGACACAGGCACCGGCAAAAGCGAAAGAGCCGCCGAAAAGCTTGACGAGCTGACCGCCCAGAATCGAGGCGAGCCCGGCGAAGATCCGGCCGCACTGGATGCTGAATCCGAAAGCCGTGGCGCGCAGGCGAGTATCGAAAAGCTCCGGGACATAGATAAAGAGATAAGTGTAAGGGGCAAGAACGAAAAAGCCCTCGACAAAGGTCCAGCAAAGCAGGCCTCCACCGAATGCCCGGGTGGTGAGGAACATTCCCAGGCTGCAAATCAGCGCGCCGGTGAAGGCTATCCGGAATGACCAGCGCCGGCCGAACCTCAAGATAAAATACCCACCGCTTGCGGCTCCGAGGATCGCCCCGAGATTGCGAGAGATCACTGCATAGCTCCGCTCCTCGACAGCAACAGTGCCGGTGAGCTGATTGATCCAGGCAGGCACCCAGGCGATCACTGCATAGGTCCCGATACAGACGGTGGAGGCGAGAACCACCAGCACCATCACCTTTTTGAGATTCTCCCTGGCAAAGAGCTCGAAAAGCGGAAGCTTGAGAAGACGGCTCTGATAATCATCGAGCTCCGCTCCGGGCATGGAGGCGATCTTGCGCCGGTGCTCCCGTATCATTCGCGCATCTTCGGTGTCCTCGAGCTTGAATCTCATATAGAGCGCCAGGAGAGCCGGGACTATACCGAAAAGATAGAGGACCCGCCAGCCCTGGCTGCCCACCAGGAGATTGACGGCGCCCAGAACCAGATAACCGATGGAAAAGCCTGATTGCAATATGCCGGTGGCATGCAGCCTGGCATTGCCCTTCCATGCCTCGGCCAGCATCACGCCCCCGATACTGATCTCTCCCCCGATACCGAGCCCGACCACGAATCTATACAAAGCCAGCTCCTGCCAGCTATGACTGGTGGCGCAGAGACCGGTGAAAAGCGCGTAGAGGATGACTGTCGATATAAGAGTAGCGGTCCGCCCGAGACGGTCGGCCATGACACCGAATATGACGGCACCTGCGGCCCAGCCGAACATGAAGGTGGCCATGATCAGAGAGCCGTACACTCCTATGTCCGAGTCGGAGACGTTACCGAGCAGCTCTTTCAGACAGGGATGCAGGGTGAGAACATAAATCGAGGCATCCATGCCGTCGAAAACCATCCCGAGAAAACAGGCGATCAGGACATGGAGATTCTTTCTGTCCGGACTATCCAAAAGAGACTACCACTCTGGTTCCCTTTCCTCCCTCGCCTGCGGCGATGGTGACCGTGGCGCTATGAGCCCTGGCCACTTCCTTGACTATAGAGAGACCGAGACCGCTTCCTATCCCTTTGCTGGGGTCGATTCTATAGAAGCGATCGAAGACCTTCTCTCTCTGGTCTTCCTGAATCCCCTCCCCGGTGTCTTCCACGGTCAGACCGGGAGGCTCGGCGCAAAGTGTGATGGTGATCTCGCCTCCAGCCGGTGTATAGGCGATGGCGTTCTCCACCAGATTGAAAAGCAAATGTCTGAGACCGGCGAAGTCCCCCGGAATCGTAAGGGAATCTCCGGCGATACCTGCCCTGAGATCCTTTTCGGCAATCCGGGGCTCCAGCTCTTCCAGAACATCCCTTGCCAGATCCTCGAGATCGACATTCTCTTTTTCCGGCTCAGCTTTGGCGCCCACCGACACCATGCGCTCCAGGGCGAGAAGCTGGTTGACCATGCGGGAAGCCCTGTCGATACCGAGATCGAGTTGGGCCAGGACATGCTGCATGTCCTCCTTCTCCTCCATCTGGACACCGATACTGGAATAGGTCTTGAGCCCGGCAAGAGGGGTGCGGAGCTGGTGCGCGGCGTCAGCGAGCAAGCGCTCATGAGATTCCATCTCTTCTTTGAGTCGCTCCAGGAGCTGGTTCAGGGCCAGGACCAGAGAGTCGACCTCCTCAGGCACATCGAGAGTGGGCACCGGGGAGAGATCGCTTTTCGTTCGCTTTTGAATATGGCCCCGGAGAAGCTCTACCGGTGCCAGACCCCGTCTGACTCCCACGAGGACGGCACCGAGACCGAGAGCGATGGTGAGCAGTTGAAGACCGGCAATGGCAAAAAGAATCTTCTGCCTGATCTTGTCCCGGCTCCTTGTAGTCTCCGCCACCTGCACCACCACTGTCCGATCCGGATGCTCCTCCACTTCCATCTTGAGCTCCGCCAGGCGGCAGCTCTTGCCATTGAGATCGATACTGCTCACGACCGGAATATCGTTGCGAAGCGGATGAGAGAGCGCCGGCAGGTTCGGGTCCCCCGAGACAACATTGCCGGCGTCATCGATAATCCGGTAGAAGAACTCATCGGTATTGTCATATTTCAGAATGGCGAGAGCCGCCGGAGGAAGGTCGACAGTGATGCTTCGATCCTTGATTCTGACTCTGCCTACGATGGAGTCGGCGGCATTGAGGAGCTCCCGGTCGAAGGCTTCCCGGGAGAAGCCGGTGATCAGCCAGTAGGTCAGAAAGGCGCTGCTTATCCAGAGAAGGAAGAGGGCCGGCACCAGCCAGAAAAGAATCTCTTTGCGGATCGAGCGTGCCCTGGTCATTTCGTTAGCTGGTAACCGAAGCCGCGGACTGTCTTGATCGTTACGGAGGAGACCGAGAGCTTTTTGCGGAGCCGGTGAATCACTATCTCCAGAGCGTTCTCGCTTGATTCGTCGAGGAAGTCCGAGACCTTGTCGATCAGTTGCTGCTTGCCCACCACCTGGCCGCCGGCGCTCACCAGCATATTGAGGACCGCCGCCTCTTTGGGAGTGAGACTGACGGACTCGCCGGCAAGGGTAATCTCACCACTGGTGGTATCAAGGCTGAGATCACCGAAACTGTGCTCGGTCTGATTGCGCCAGGTGTTCTTTCTCAGGGCCGCACGCATACGAGCCTCCAGCTCGCCGAAATCGAAAGGTTTGACCAGATAGTCGTTGGCGCCGAGATTGAGACCGAGGATCTTCTCCGGAACCGTATCCCGGGCAGTGATTATGATAACGGGTATCTCGTTTCCCCCGGAGCGCAGGGACTCCAGGGTCTTGAGCCCGTCCATGTCCGGCAGCCCCAGATCCAGGAGCATCAGGTCGTAAGGGACCATGGAGACCGCCGCCATAGCCTCGAGACCATTGCCTACGAGGTCGACCTTATACCCCTTATGTTTGAGGGCCAGGGCTAAAGCCGACTTGAGATATTCGTCATCTTCGACAAGTAAGATCCGCATAATCACATATATTTGGCCTTTTGAAAGGAAATTGCAAGGTAACGGGGATAAAGTAGGTCTTGCAAGCCCGGGCAGAGATTTCGCACTTCTAATGAGCACTTTTCGCGGATTCGAGCTAATAGCCATTATCGCCCTGACAGTCCTGCTTTCGGGCTGTCAGTCCGCCAACGGCAAGAAAATATCCACCGGCAATCACTGTACCAGCCACTCTAAAGGCACAGTGGTCTTCGAGCCGGACAGCCCTGTTTTGAAAGATATCAAGGTCACCACGGTGAAAGAGCGCAAGCTCGAGCATCTGGTTGAAGCCAATGCTCAGCTCCAGCCCAATGCCAACTCGGTTACCAGAATCAATCCCCCCATCGCCGGACAGGTCACCAGTATCTGCGCCAATCTCGGCGATTCGGTCCGGGCCGGGCAGCTTGTCGCCACCATCAACAGCCGTGAAGTGGGAGTGATGATCGCCGATCTTATTAATGAAGAGACTGAAATCGACTCCGCTCTCTCCCGGGAACTCCTCGATCTCGACTATGAGCTCAAACGTCTTGAAGCCCAGGTGGATCTGGACAGCAAGCGTTACGAGAGAGCTCGTCTGCTCATGGAGGAGAAAATCGGCTCCCGGGCCACTCTCGAGACCGCCGATACCGAGCTCAAGAAAAACGAGCTCATAGTCCAGGCTACCTGCGCCAAACGAGTCAAACTCCAGAATGTCGCCGACGAGAAAAAGCGCCTGGCCAGGCTGGCTCTCAAGCAGAGACTGAAAGTCCTGGGCATGACTCCTGAAGCCGTAGACAAGATCATCGCCAGCAAGAGCATCGTCAACGCGCTGCCTATCTGCACTCCCCAGGCAGGCATAGTGCTCGAGCGCAATGTCAATGACGGCGAGCTCGCCGATCCGAGCAAGACTCTTTTCGTCATCGACGATATCGACAATCTCTGGCTTGTCGCCGATATCTTCGAGAAAGACATCAAATATATAAGCGTCGGCGAGGATGTCGATTTCGTGGTGGACAGTTTCCCGGACGAGCGTTTCCGGGCCCGCCTGGACTATGTGGCGGGCACCATCAATCCTGATACCCGCACCCTGCCGGTGCGTTGCACTGTTTCGAACAAAGGTCTCAAGCTCAAGCCCAAGATGTTCGGACGGATGCGCATACATGTAGCCGAAAGGCTCGTGCCTTCCATCCCCAGGACAGCAGTACAGAACATAGGCGCCCGCAAAGTAGTCTATTGCGCGATAAACAAGAACACATTCAAGCAGAAAGAAGTGGTCCTCGGGCAGGAATCGGGAGACTTCGTGGAAGTGGTCTCCGGTCTCAATCTCAATGATCCGGTGGTAGCCGAGGGCACCTTCAAACTCAGGGCGCAATCAGCCAAGCTAGCGCATCTCTGAGGTCAGCCAGGCTGTGGAATACTCGAGAGACAGCTCCGAAAACTCCCTGTTCTTTAGAATAATCACCTGGCTCGTGGAAAAGCGAACCCTGGTGGTGGCACTTTTCCTGGTGCTGCTCCTCTCCGGTGTTTTCTGCTACGAAAAGCTTCCCCTGGAGGCATTCCCCGATGTAGCCAATATGCAGGTACGGGTGATCACCCAGGTTCCCGGTAAGGCCTCCGAGGAGGTCGAGCGCCTGGTGACCATTCCTATAGAGAAGGAAGTCAACGGCATCCCTCACTCGAAACCACCCCGGTCCATCTCGATCTTCGGGCTTTCGGTGGTGACCATAGTCTTCGACGATCATATCGAGCCGAACTCCGCCCGCCAGCAGGTCCTGGAACGCATCGGCCACGCCGACATACCCGACGGTCTCGAGCCCGAGCTCGATCCCAATGCCAGTGCCGTTGGCGAGATCTTCCGCTATAGCGTGCAGAGCGACACCTGGTCTTCCATGGACCGCAAGGAAGTCCAGGACTGGCTTCTGAACAGGCTCTTCAAGTCCGTGGATGGTATCGTGGACGCTACCGGTTTCGGAGGTCCCACCAGGGTATTCCTGGTGGAGATGGACCCGGGTCGGGTCCAGGCCTACGGTCTCGACCAGTCTGACATCGCTGCCGCCCTGGCGACATCCAACGACTCCACCGGGGGCAGCTATATCACCAGCAACGATCAGCGTTATATGGTCCGGGGTCTCGGTCTGCTCAAATCCGTGGATGACATAGGCGATGTGGTGATCAAGACCAGCGACGAAGGTGTGCCGATCCGGGTCAAAGACGTGGCGGATGTGCGTATCGGAGAAGCGGTGCGCAAAGGGCAGGTCGGTATCGACGACGATGACGATGCTGTCGAAGGAATCCTGATGATGCGTCGGGGAGACAACCCCTCCAGAGTGATCGAGAATCTCAAGGCGGTCTGGGACGACATCTCCTCCCAGCTCCCGGAAGGGATGCGCCTGGTGGTGCTCCAGGACAGGACAGCCCTGGTCAATCGCACCACCGAGACCATCAGCCACAACGTCGCCGAGGGCATAGTCCTGGTGGTGGTGCTCCTCATGCTCTTCCTGTTCCAGATACGCTCGGCCCTCATCTGCTCCATCGTCATACCTTCGGCCCTTCTGGGGGCCTGTATCATCCTCAGGGTCTTCGACATTCCCGCCAACCTTCTTTCCCTGGGAGCCATCGACTTCGGAATCATCGTAGACGGTGCGGTGATCATGGTGGAGAACATCACTCTCAGGCTCTGCAACACCAATCCGGTGGGGAGCTCAATCAAGCGAACCGTCTGTCTGGCAGCGGCGGAAGTGGCCAAGCCGATTCTATTCTCCACCACCATCATCGCCATGACTTTTCTGCCGATTCTCAGTTTCGAGCATGTCGAAGGGCGTCTTTTCAAACCCCTGGCGGTGATGATGATCCTTGTCCTTTCGGTGGCGTCCTTCACCACTATCGCCATCATCCCGGTAATCGTCTATATAGTCTTCCGAAAGAGGCCCCCGGTGCACCGGCACAACCCGGTGGTCACCGCCGTGCGCAATGGATATCGACGCCTGATGATCAGAGTGCAGAAAAAGAGCCGGACAACAATCACTGCCGTGGCTATCTTCTGTATCACCGGACTGATCATCGTTCCATTTCTCGGAGCCGAATTCATTCCCGAGCTGGAAGAAGGAAACATCTGGCTGACCGTCACTATCCTGCCTTCCAGCGTCACCCTGGAGCGCTCGGTGGAGATCGCCCGGGAGATAAGAGAGATCATCGGCACCTATCCCGAAGTCCAGACGACCCTGACCCAGGTAGGAGCGCCGGACGACGGCACCGATCCCAATCCATACAATATGATCGAGGTCCTGGTTCCCCTCAAGCCCCAGGAAGAGTGGCGTCCGGAGCTGAAGAGCAAGGAGCAGCTCATCGAATCCATCGAAGAGCAGATCGATTCCCGTATCCCCGGTCTCATTCTCAACTTCTCTCAATGCATCAAAGACAGCATGGAAGAGTCCATGTCCGGAGTGAAAAACGGCGAATATGCCGTGAAAATCACCGGTCATGATATCCGGCGCCTGGAGAAGATCGGCGATCAGATCGAAGACGTTCTCAACGACACCCCCGGCATAGTCGATGTCGCCCGGGACAATCTCAGCGGACAGCCGCAACTGGTGGTGGAGATCGCCAACCAGCAGGCATCACGTTATGGGGTGACGGCAAGACAGATCCTGGATGTGGTGGAGACCTCGGTGGGCGGCAAGGCGGTGACCAAGATCATCGAAGGCGAGAGGCGCTTCGATGTCATCCTGCGCCTGCGCGAGCCTTACCGTCAGACCCCCCGGGAGGTAGGGGAGATTCTGGTCACCGCCCCGGGAGGCAAAAAGATTCCCCTTCAGCAACTCGCCAGGATCAAGCTCCTCGATGGTGCCAATGCCATCCTGCGCGAGAACAACCAGAGACGTATCGCCGTCTATGCCAATATCCGCGGCCGGGATCTGGGCTCGAGCGTCATGGATACCCAGGCGAAGATCGCCAAACTCAAACTTCCCCGGGGCTATCATATAAGCTATGCCGGTGAGTTCGAGCGTGCCAGGCAGGCCGGAGAGCGGCTCCTTATCGTAGTGCCCATCACTCTCCTGCTCATCTTCATGCTCCTCTATATCGCTTATGATTCTGCCGGAACCGCCATCTTCATCATGAGCGTCGTGCCGATAGCAGCAGCCTGCGCCTTTTTCGTCCTGCTCATCTCGGGCACTCATCTGAGCATCTCTTCCGGGGTGGGTCTCATCGCTCTTCTTGGATTGACGATTCAGAATGCCGTGATCATCACCTCGCGGACCATCGAGCTTTTCGAAGACCTGCCGGTGCGCGCCGCCATCAGGAAGGCGGCTGCCGAGAAAATGAACGCCGTTTTCCTGGCGGCCCTGGTGGCGGCAGTCGGTCTGGCGCCGGCGGCTTTCTCTACTGGCATAGGCTCCCAGAGCCAGAAGCCTTTCGCCATCGTCATCGCCTTTGGAATTCTGCCTGCCACCATACTCAGTTTCGTCTTCCTGCCTGCCATCGCCCATATCTTCGTGCGCCGCAAAAAACGCGTATACAGCCGGGAGGACCACCGTCTGCTTCTGGCATCGAGCCTGGAGCAAGCACTGTCAGGAAGCGGGAGCAGCCTTGCGGGTCCAGAAGAAATAGACCGGTAGCCCCGAGAGAATGATCAGAAGACCGGCGCCGCTGTACTCCCAGTGCATGAGGATCTGACCGAGCATGACCACTGCCGCCGACACCACATAGAGCGCCGGAAGCAGAGGGTAGAGAGGCACTTTGAAAGGACGCTCCCGATCCGGCGCTTTCTTGCGCATGATGAAAACAGCCGAGACCGTGAAGACATAGAAAAGAAGAGCCGCGAAAACGACGAATTCCAATAGCTGGGAATAAGTGCCGGAGGTGGCGAGAATCGCCGACCAGACACCCTGGAGGACCAGGCCGAAAACCGGGACATTGGTACGGCTGTGGAGAATGCCGGCTTTTTTAAAAAACAGCCCGTCTTTTGCCATAGCATAATAGAGTCTCGGTCCGGCAAGAATGAGACCGTTGAGAGCGCCGAAAGTGGAGATCATGATCGCCACTGCCATGATCTTCTCGCCCACCGGACCGCAGATGACCTCGAGAGCGGCCGTGCCCACCCGATCGGAGCTGGCATATTGAATGCCTCGCTCCAGGACCGTCGCCCCGGCGCTGTCGCCTGCCAGGGGCAGGAGAAGGAGATAGACGACATTGGTGACGAAATAGAGGATACAGACAAGCGCTGTCCCCATGATCAGACTGCGGGGAAGAGTCTTCTCGGGATCTTTCACCTCTTCTCCGGCGAAAGTGACATTGTTCCAGGCGTCACTGGCGAAGAGAGGACCGACAAGAGCCAGGGAGAGAACCATGAGGATTCCCGGTCCCTCGATGCTATGACCGGCAGTGTCATGGGCCTGCCAGAGATCCACCAGGTTGGGGGTGAGACCGTGATGATGGGACAGTGCCAGAAAGCCGACGGCTATAAGAAGGAAGAGCGCAACCACCTTGGTGATGGTGAAGGAGGTCTGGATCAGTTTGGCCATATGAATGCCCAGACAATTGATCCAGGTTAGAAGAGCAATCACCGCCAGTGCCACCAGTTGTTGAGTGGTGAAATTCCAGGCTCCTGTATGCACAAGGATATTCTTATCGGATATAGATGAGATGAAGACCCCGAGGAACTTGGCGAAAGCCACTGCCACAGCAGCATTGGTGCCGCTCTGGATGACCATGAAAAGAGTCCAGCCATAGAGAAAGCCCAGGAGCTTTCCGTAGGCCTCCCGCAGAAATACATATTGCCCCCCGGCATGGGGGAACATCGAAGCCAGCTCGCTATAACAGGTAGCCGCCGACACCGTGAGGAAGCCCGAGACTATCCAGGCAACCAGGAACCAGCCCGGAGATCCGAGATTTCTCGCGGTCTCGGCCGAGACGATAAAGATCCCCGAGCCGATCATGGAGCCCACTACCACAGCGGTGGAGTCCACCAGACCCAGTGCTCTGTGAAACTGCCCGCCGGACATTGTCAAACTCCTGTCGACCCTTATTCTCTAAATACTCTCATATTCCCGTAAGCGGTCATAAGGACCGGAGAGCAACCTACCTTACGGTTATGTCATCCAATAATAGATGCAAGTGCATATCTGATACAAATGCCAATCGGCTTGACGTGCGGTTTTCCAGCCAATAGGATTCTTACAACGGCGAATCGTTACATATCTTCGCCCCCTGTACAAGACCCCTGAAGCGTCACTGGAGCCGCATGTCTAAAATTGCCATTATCAGCCAGCCCAACGAAGGTGTACTCCTCGACGTCAGTGGCTGCTCGGACCTCAAAGAAGCCCTGGAATATCTGAGCTCGACGCTCCAGGCGTCCAATTCATTCTGGAGCGGTCTGAACGTCTCTATAAATGTCGGGAAGCTCTCCCTGAAACCCAGCGAAGTCGCCCAGATACTGGCGATTGCAAAGGGAGTCGGGATCTCGCCGGCAGAAGTATATACAACCGATAACGATACCATATCGTCTCTCGAGGACAACGGTGTCTCCCTCGGTAGAGGTGCCCCCATGGCACTGCCGGAGGTATCACTGAATACCAGCAGCATCGAAGCTGCCGAGAGCGACGAGCCGGAGGAAGGAAAGGTCCAGTCCGCCGTCTCTTCTATAAAGGTACGGGTGAGAGACGCTTTCCAGGCCAAACGCGCCGCCGAAAACGGTGCTCAGCTCGACGGGGACGACGAGAACGATCTTCTTCATGAGCATCTCGAAGGCGTCGATCTGGCCACCGAAGATATCCGCCAGAACGAGCAGCGTATCCGCAAGACCATCGTCAAGCGCAAGATTCATATAACCGGCGAGTTCCCCGCCGCCGAAGCCGCCGAGACGGCCAAAGCCATGAAGGTCATGGATGAAGAAGAGGAAGAGATAGAAGAAGCCGAAGAAGAAGAGATCGAGCTCGACACCGAAACCGTCGAAACGGAAGAAGACGAGCAGGAAGAAGATCTCGAGACGGAAGAGAGCCGGCTGGCGCGAAACACCACCATGTACCTCCGCCAGACCCTGCGCTCCGGTCAGACCATCTCCCACAAAGGTCACCTGATCATCGTCGGTGACGTCAATCCGGGAGCCGAAGTCATGGCCGAGGGAGACATCACCATCTGGGGAAGCCTCAGAGGCATAGCCCATGCTGGTATCGGCGGCAATACCGACGCCGAGATCCGGGCACTCAACCTCCAGCCCATCCAGATACGGATCGCCCATGCTATCGCCCGGGCGCCGGACAAGCCGAGATGGAAGTACAAAGCCAGCCACGGACCGGAAACAGCCAGGCTGGTGGCGGACAAGATCCGGGTCTTCCGATCGAGAATCGAGTAAGCAGAGAAAATCGTTTGTCACTCCTATAAAAACAGGAAAAAGAAAGAATGAGCGGTCGAGTAATCGTAATAACTTCAGGTAAAGGCGGTGTAGGGAAAACCACTGCATCCGCCAACCTCGGCGTGGCAATCGCTGCCACCGGCGTCAGCGTGGTCCTGGTAGACATGGATATCGGGCTGCGCAACCTGGACATCCTCATGGGTCTGGAGAACCGGGTCGTCTATAACCTGGTGGACGTCATCGAGGAGCGCTGCAAGCTTCGCCAGGCCCTGGTGAAAGACAAGCGCCATCCCAATCTGAGCCTCCTGCCGGCGGCCCAGACCCGGGACAAGACCGCCGTCACCTCGGACCAGATGCGGGACCTCTGCGAAGAGCTGAAAAAGATCTTCGACTTCGTGGTCATCGACAGCCCCGCCGGAATCGAGACCGGTTTCCAGAACGCCGTGGCCGGAGCCGACGAAGCCATCGTCGTCTGCACCCCGGAGATGTCCTCGGTTCGTGACGCCGACCGGATCATCGGTCTGCTCGAAGCTAGAAAAGACGAGATCGAGCAGTATCGCCTGGTGATCAACCGCTACCGCCCGAATATGGTCCAGGCCAACGACATGATGAGCGTGGACGATGTTCTCGAGATCCTCTCGGTCCAGCTTCTGGGAATCGTCCCGGAAGACGAAGAGATCATCATCTCCACCAATAAAGGCGAGCCGGTATCCGGCACGGACAACACCAGATCGGGTCTGGCTTTCCGCAATATCGCCCGCCGTATCCGCGGTGAAGATGTGCCGCTCATGGACTTCGATGCCGGCTCTCAGAGCTGGATCAACCGCCTGGTCAACTTCTTCAACCCGGCTCGAGTCTAGGGAGGGATTGAAAAGTGCAACTTAAAACAGAAGTCCTGAGCTTCTTCAATCGCTTCAGACCAGCTGCAGCCCCCAGAGACACAGCCAAAGACCGCATGCGCTCCATGCTCACCTATGATCGCCTGGAATTGCCTGCCGGTCGTCTGGAATGTCTGGAAGAAGAGCTGATGGCGGTGGTCGGACGTTATTTCGAGCTTGACAAGAACACAACTCAGTTCGATCTGCAACAATATGATCGCAGAGCGTCTTTGATCGCCAATTTCCCTCTACTGCGCTCTAAGTGCTGACGCAACTTGAACTCCACCGCCGGCAGCCACTCCCATGACGAGATCGTCAAGTTCTTCTCGCGGCTGACCGCGGGCATAGACATCTGGCTCCTGGGCGCTACCGGCTTCCTGATCTACACCGGTCTCACGGTGCTGAGATTCTCGGAGCAGACCTACGGCTATTACGAGAAACAGCTCGACTTCTTCTGGGTCGGACTGGTCCTGATGATCATCTGCAGCCGGGTCCCTTACCGGTTCTGGGTGAAACCATGGGTAATTCCCTTCATCTATGTAGCCAACCTGGGTCTGCTCCTGGCGGTCATGCTCAAGGGTCACGCCGCCCAGGGCGCCCAGCGCTGGCTGTCGCTCGGTCCGATCACGCTTCAGCCCTCCGAGCTTTCGAAGATCGTAGTGATCTTCACCCTGGCAGCCTGGCTCAAATATTTCCCGATCAGGAGCTTCTGGGACATATTCAAGCTCGCTCTCATCACCGTGCCCCCGGCCTTCCTGGTTTTCAAGCAGCCTGACCTGGGCACCTCTCTTACTTTCGCTGCGGTCTTCATGGGCATGTCTTTCTGGATGGGAGCCACGGTTGCCGACATCATACTGTTGACAAGCCCCGGATTCAGCCTCATTCTCAATGCCGTCAATATCGACTGGTGGCATTATTTCCTGGGTGGTCTGGCGGTTTTCCTCCTGCTCTTCTGGCGGGTCAAAGACTGGAATATCTTTGTCAGATTGATTCTCATCGCCGCGGTGGTGGCGGTGAATTTCGGCGCCGGTGAGGCCCGGGAGCATCTCTGGGGTCATCTCAAGGAATACCAGCAAAAGCGTCTCACCAGTTTCGTCAATCCTTATGCCGATCCCCGGGGCTCCGGCTATCACATCCTCCAGAGCCTCATCGCTATCGGCTCCGGGGGCTTGACCGGCAAGGGACTGGGCAAGGGGGATCAGAGCCAGGGCGCTTTCATTCCGGAGCGTCACACCGATTTCATCTATGCCGTAGTGGGCGAAGAGCTGGGCTTCAAAATCTCGGCCCTGGTGGTTCTGGCTTATGCAGTCATCTCCATGCGGGCCCTGATCATCGCTTTTCGATGCCGGGGCGACCCGGCGGGCTCTGCCATGGCTATCGGGCTCATGTGCATGTTCGTTTTCCACTCTTTCGTCAATATGGGCATGACCATGGGAATCATGCCGGTCACCGGCGTGCCCCTGCCCTTTCTCAGTTACGGAGGCACGGCCCTTCTGGTGGATCTCGTAGCCGTGGGTCTCCTGCAGTCTATCTATCTGCATATCCCCAAACCCAAACGGGACACCTGGAGCAACCAGAGCATCCAGGTGAAAGCCAGCACCTGAGAAGAGCCCTGTCCTCAACAGTGCTCAAACTGTTTAAGCCCGGGAACAAATAGCCCCGGGATCACTACACTGTAGTTATGGACCGGAAGGGGGGACCTCCCCCTTCTGATACTTCATGGCGCATTTAAAAGTAATAGAAGTGATTAAAGTGAACACCAGAATTCTGCCTGCCCTAGACCGATTCAACATCTACCAGAATGAGCGCTTTCCCCTCAGGCAATACGTGCCCCTGGTGGCAGCCTTCTCCTTCTCGGGGCTGGCGGTTTCTTTCATGGCCACCGGAGCTTCCGGAGCGGCGGTCACTCCTCATATGTTCCTGGTGGCTTTCGGTGTCTCGATTCTTCTTTTCGCCCAGCTCCGTATCTGCGACGAGTTCAAAGACCGGGAGACCGACGCCCTGCTCCACCCGGAAAGACCGGTGCCCCGGGGTCTGGTCTCCCTGAGCGAGCTCAGGACCCTGGCTCTCGCTTTCGCCGGTATGCAGATTGCCATGGCCCTGTCCCTCTCGGCGGCACTTCTAGGTCCCCTGCTCCTCTGCTATCTCTATATGACCCTGATGACCTTCGAGTTTTTCTGCCCGCGTTTTCTGAAAGCTCACCCGGCACTGTATATGGTGAGCCATATGCTGGTCCTCTTCTTCACGGATCTGTTCATCACCTCCTGCCACTGGCTGGTGGCAGGAACGGCACCGCCGCCTTCGCTTCTCTATTTTTTCGCCACCAGCTTCATGCTCGGTATAGTGATCGAAACAGGCAGAAAGATACGCGCTCCCGAAGAAGAAAGAGCAGGAGTCGAGACCTATAGCAGCCTCTGGGGTCCCGGCGGGGCGATGACGGTCTGGCTGGGAGCGGTCTCCGCCGCCACCGGTTTTGCCCTCAAGACCGCCTCTCTGACAGGACACACCCTGGTGACGGCAATGGTCATGGCTCCGGTTTTCCTCTTCTCGGCAAGAGCAGCCCTGGTCTATCTAGACCGGCGAACCTGCCGTTCGGCAAGAAGCATCGAGACGGCCTCTGGTCTTTTCACCCTGATGACCTATCTGGCGGTGGGCTTCATCCCCTGCCTGCTCTCCATCATCACCACCACCCTGGAAGGCGCACTATGAAAAGCGTAATAGTCATCGATAAAAACAGAAACGACCTGGGAGCCAAAGCCGGTAATCTCGCCATTCTCGAGCAAAACGGCTTCCCTGTCCCGGCATGGTTCGCCATCGTTCCGGGTCCTGAAAACAGCACCCTGGAGCTGGGCACCAGAGATCGCTGGCGCCTGCGCCGGGCTCTGCGCAGCCTGCCGGCAGGACGGCTGGCGGTGCGCAGCTCCAGCCGCGAGGAAGACGGAGCCAGCTATTCATTTGCCGGACAGTTCGAGACCAGGCTGAATGTCGAGCCCGGAGATCTGATGCAGGCAGCCCGGGCCGTGATCGCTTCGGGCAGCTCCGGCAGAGCCGAGGCCTATCGCAAGCTCAACAGAATCGATAACACACCGAATACACCTCCGGCAGTAATAGTGCAGACCATGCTCGACCCGCGCTTCGCCGGTGTCGCTTTCGGTGCCTGCCCGATAAGCGGCGATCGGGACAAGATCGTCATCGCGGCGGTTCCGGGCCTGGCGGATTCTCTTGTAAGCGGTCAGCAGTCAGCCAGTGAATACAGCCTCCGGGACGGAGCCGTGGAAGTCCGGGGTGAAGACATCCTCGCTGGAGATCAGCTCGCTGCCATAGCGGAGCTCACAAAAAATGCCGGGGCCTTATTCGGCTCGCCCCAGGACATCGAGTGGGCCATCGCAGGCGACAGGCTCTATATCCTCCAGGCTAGACCGATCACTACTCTTGCCAGAAAGACCGGCATCGATATCTGGGACAACAGCAATATCGCCGAGAGCTATCCAGGAGTAACCACCCCTCTGACTTTCTCCCTGGCCCGCACCGCCTACCAGAATGTCTACGAGCAATTCGCCCTTATCATGGGCGTGCCGAAAAGCAAGATCGAGAATAACGGCAGAATTTTCTCGCGGATGATCGGTTTTCCAAGGGGCAGGATCTATTACAACCTCCTCAACTGGTATCGACTCCTGGCCATGTTCCCGGGCTATAGAAGCAACCGTCTTTTCATGGAACAGATGATGGGAGTGAAAGAAAGCCTCGATAGAGATCTAGTCGAAGAAGATTCGGAAGAGAAAGAGCAATCGATATTTCTTGATAGAATTCGCCTTGTCATTGCCTGCTTCGGGCTCCTGATCAATCTCTTCACTCTCGAGCGCCGCACCGCTCGATTCAAGACTCGTCTCGAGCGGGCCCTGGAAAAGACCTCCGAGCTCGATAGAATGAATATCTTCGAGCTGGCTGCCGTCTATCGCAAGCTCGAGTCGGACCTGCTCCGCCAGTGGGACGCGCCAATCATCAACGACTTTTTCGCCATGATCGCTTTCGGTATGCTCCGGGCGCTCTGCACACGCTTTATCGATACGGACGGCATCCACAACGAGCTTCTCTGTGACGAGACCGGCATAATCTCCACCGAGCCCGCCCGTCGCATCGAAGCGATAGCCGCCCTGGCAGTCCGGGAGAATCTCACCGGCACGCTTGCCACCATGGACCGGGCCGGCCTCTATGCCCTGGACGAGAGCCTCGCCACCCGGGCCGCCATTCTCGAATATCTGGCAGTCTTCGGGGACCGGACCACCGGCGAGCTCAAGCTCGAGACCCGGACGCTGAACGACAATCCCGTGCCTCTACTGAAGAGCATCGCCCGCAGTGCCGCCCGCCTGAAGAGCAAGACTGCTGTGCCGGCGGAAAGATCGAGCTCCCGGGCGCGCCGCCAGGCCGCCGAGGCGCTCGTCGCTTCCAGGCTGAAAAGAAGGCCTCTGACAAAAATGATCTTCAACCTGGTTCTCGAAGCTGCCCGAAAATATATAGCCCGCAGAGAGAACCTCCGCTTCGAGCGCACCCGGGTCTTCGGAGCGGTGCGCCGGATCTTCCTTGCCCTGGGCGAGCGCCTCTCCCGGGAAGGCAGGATTCATGAGCCTCAAGACATTTTCTATCTGGAGATCGAAGAGGTTCTGCGCTTCATCGAAGGCACCGCTACCATTACCGATCTGGCGGGTCTGAGCCGGCTGCGCCGCGATCAGTTCGCAATTTACGAGAATGAGCCGCCCATGCCTGATCGTTTCGTCACCGATAGAAAAGACTCTTTCAGCTTCGAGCCCGGGCAGTCCATGGTCCGGAAAGGCGAGCACACCGTCGAGAAAGATTGTCTTGAGGGCACAGGCTGCTGCCCGGGGATAGTCACAGGCCGCGTCCTTGTTGTGGAGGATCCCGAAGAGGTGACATCGGATGACTTCGATATTCTCGTGGCCCGTCGAACGGATCCGGGCTGGATCACCCTTATCGCCCAGGCAAGAGCCGTGGTGGTGGAATATGGCAGCCTCCTCTCTCATACGGCCATAGTGGCCAGGGAACTCGGCATCCCCACCGTCGTCTGCGTGGAAAGTGCCATGACCTGTCTGCGCACTGGCGACCTTGTAAGAGTGGACGGCCGCGAAGGCACCGTTCAAAAACTGGAAACCATGGAAAAGGCAGCGTGAGAATCATGATCGAAACTTCTGAAATACAAAATAGAGCCGACTTCACCTTCATCCGCTATGCCCAGTGCTGGGAAGATACCGAAGTAGTGCTCGACGCTCTCGCGATCCGGCCCGGTGACACCTGTCTTTCCATCGCCTCCGCCGGAGACAACTCCCTGGCGCTTCTCAGCCGCGGTCCTGAGAAAGTGATCGCCATCGATCTCAATCCCGCCCAGCTCTATCTCACCGAACTGAAAGCCCGAGCCATAGAGCATCTCAGCTATGAGCAGGTGCTCTGTCTATTCGGCTATCAGCGCAGCGAAGACGAAGGTCTGGCTCCCCGGTATGTTTTCGACCTGGTGAGCCCGCACCTGAGCGAGGCCGCCCGGGACTTTTTCCAGAGCAATGAGAGCGCCATCGAATCCGGTATCGCAGGAAGCGGAAAATTCGAGCGCTACTTCGCCATCTTTCGCGAGATCCTCCTGCCCCTGGCTCATTGCAAGAAAACCATCGAGGACCTTCTCCGCCCGGGCAAGAGCCTCATGGAGCGCCGGGAGTTCTACGAGAAGCGTTTCATGACCTGGCGCTTTCGCCTGCTCCTGTCGATTTTCTTCTCGAACACCGTCATGGGAGCCCTCGGCAGAGACCCGTCCTTTTTCAAATATGTCGACTCGAGCCTTCCGGACTTCTTGCGGGGCTCCATCGAGCATGCACTGGTAGAGCAAGACCCGTCCCAGAATCCCTATCTGAGCTATATCCTCCGGGGCAGATTCGGCGATGTCCTGCCTTTCTGGCTTCAGAAAAAGAATTATGAGGCGATAAAAAGAAATATAAAACGTCTGATCATCAAGAGAGCCTCTCTGGAAGACTTTCTGATGAGCTACCCGGTATCGGCCAGAGCCATCGACTGCTTCAACTTGAGCGACATCTTCGAGTATATGTCCGAGGACTCTTACCGGCAGGCCCTGGCCCTTATCCAGACCCGCTCGGCGAAGGGCGCCCGGCTTGCTTACTGGAACATGCTGGTGAGCCGCCATACCGAAGCCGGCTATGATCTGGCCATCAGAGCCAGAGAGACTGAATCCCGGGATCTCTACAGAAAGAATCGGACCTTCTTCTATACAGACTTCGTTCTCGAAGAAGTGGCGGCATGACCGGCGCTTTAACAGCGATGTCTCTGGTGATGGCCGCCCTGGTGTCGGTGATCCACTTTCTCTCGGGTCTTCGCAAAGACGACGGGAGCAATTCGGAGAGCATCAGAAAGACCCTTCATATCTTCATGGGCACCCTCACCCTGAGCTTTCCCTGGATCTTCCAGGCGCCCTGGCCGGTGGTCACTCTCTCGATCTTCGCCAGCCTCTTCATCTGTCTGGTGAAAGTATCGAATATGAAAGCCTGGGCACCGGTGGTCTGTGCCCGGGGGCGGTCTTCCATAGGCGAGATCTGTTTTCCCCTTGCCGTGGGGCTGGTCTTTCTCCTTGCCGGAGGCGACCGGTCTCTCTATATGATCCCGGTGGCTATACTTACTTTCGCCGACGCAGGCTCGGCTCTCATCGGCATGCGTTTCGGACGGCGCCGCTTCCACACCGCAGACGGTATCAAGACCACCGAAGGCAGTCTCGCCTTCGCCCTTATCGCTTTTGTCGTCACCACAATTATTCTATCCCTCACTGCAGGTCCCCTGCCTGCGGCGCAGTGCCTTGCCCTTGCCGGGATAGTGGCGCTCATCGCCATGCTGTTCGAAGCGATCTCCTGGAAGGGGCTCGATAATCTCCTCGTACCCCTGGGCAGCTATCTCGCCCTCGAGACACATATGAGCCTGCCCGCCGGGGACCTGGGCATGCGCATGCTCATTCTTGTCGGCCTCGCTTCTGCCATCATCTTCGCCCGCCGGAAAACCACCCTCAACGGCAGCGCCATCGCCGGAGTGGCTCTTTTCTGCTATTTCGCCTGGATTCTTGGCGGACCGCTCTGGGCTCTCAGCCCGGTGCTTCTCTATGGCGGCTACCGGATTCTCTTGCCGGCCCGTTATCGCGATCTGAGAAGCAGCCATTCTATATATGCCGTCATCTCGGTGGCATCGGCAGGAATCGTCTGGCTTCTTTTCTCGAGCCGCTCTCAAGACTTCATCTTTCCCTATACCCTCACTTTCGCCGGTCATGCCGCCATCATAGCCATAGCCCATATGCGCTTTTCAGGCATAGACAGGCCCCATGTCCATGCGATAGTGCTTGCCACCATGAAAGCCTGGTGTCTTCTCTGTCTTCCATTTCTCTTGCTCTACAAAGATACGAAAATGATCATGCTGGTGCTCTTTCTGGCGCCCATAGCCATCGGCGCCCCGGCCTTTCTCTTCTACCTGGTTAACACCAGACACAGGGCTCCGGCCACCCGATCCACCCGCTGGATAAAACAGGCGCTCTTTGCCGCCATGGCTTCGGTCCTGGGCTTTCTGGCCATTCTCTGAATGGTTGCTGAACAGTTTTCGAACTGCTTCTCCCGGGCACTACCGGGGGCGACAGTACGTCAGACTGTTCATATGAACTACAAGAACACACCTGATTTCGAAATGATCGCCACCGACCAGAATGGCTTCGAGGTGGGCGGCTTCTCCCTCTGGTACAGCGACACTCCCACCCTCGAAGGACGCCGGGTTGGGATACTGGGCGACTACCGGGCCAGGGACGCCGCCACCGGGGTGGAGCTTCTCCACAGCGCCTGCGCCAGATTCGAAGAGCTGGGGATCAAGACCGTGGTGGGTCCCATG
Organism: Cyanobacteria bacterium HKST-UBA02; assembly: GCA_020431945.1. Next base: position 22,504 of record JAGQHH010000278.1, read on the forward strand.
AACGGCAGCACCTGGAACCAGTATCGTCTCACCACCGACGGCTTCGATAGCCCGCCTTTTGCCCTGGAGTCCCTCACCCCGAAAGAATATGTCCGACATTTCGAGGCCGCCGGTTTCAGCCCCATCGCCTCTTATGCCTCCGCCATCGTCGACACACGAAGAGACTTCGACCGGAGCGGAGAAGCCAGGAAGAGAACAAAAGAGCGAGGCTTCCAGATCAGGTCCTTTCGAAAAGACCGATCAGGAGAAGAGCTCGCCGGTATGTACAGGATTGCCATCGACTCCTTCAAAGACAACTTCCTCTACAGTCCAATCAATGAAGATCAGTTCAATTCAATGTACGAGCCCCTGGTACAGTCCATAGACGAGCGCCTGGTCTTCATCGCCGAGAAAGACGGCGAGATGGCAGGCTTTCTATTCGCCCTGCCCAACAAGCTCCTGGCCCGGGGTCGGGACGATACTGTCGTGATCAAGACCCTGGCTCGTCTGACAGGCGACTCTTACAGAGGTCTGGGACTGGCCCTGGTCTCAGCCTGTCACGAGAAAGCCGGTGAGCTTGGCTATAAAAAAATCATCCATGCTTTGTACAAAGACGACAATCGCTCCGGCACATTCAGCGCCGATGCCAGCCTTCTTCGTCGTTATGCGCTTTTCGGCAGGAATGCGGCATGAAGAATATGGACATGAAAAACAACATCTACGAAATTCTCGAGAAACGAGCCCGGCTCCATCCGGATAGACCGGCATTCCTGAGAGTGGACGGCTATGCGGTCCGGAGCCTTAGCTATCGAGAGCTCCTGCTCGCAGTCCAGGAAAGAGCATGCCGCCTGCGCGATACCGGTATCGAAGCCGGTGACACGGTGCTGATTCTGGAGACAATGAAAGCCAGTCTCTATATCTCCATCATGGCAGTCACCGCTCTTGGTGCCAGGGCGCTTTTCGTCGACCTGACAGCCGGGACATCAGCCCTGGAGCAAGCCGTCACCCGCCTCAGTCCGAAGATGGTAATGGCTTCCGGCAGGGGTGTCCTCCTTCTACTCTCCAGGCAGCTCACCCCGGTTCCGATAAAGCTCCTCTCCCGGGTGCACCTGAAAGGAAAGAGCACGAGCGACTTCGAGCCCGCCGCTGTGGCAGCGGACGACCCGGCTATCATCACCTTCACCTCGGGAACCGGTGGCGCTCCTAAAATCATCGCCCGCTCCCACGGTTTTCTCCGCACCCAGTTCGAGATCCTGGGCGAAAGCCTCGGGATAAAAGAAGAAGCAATCGAGCTTACCTGCCTGCCCATGTTCGTCCTGGCCAATCTGGCCGCCGGTGCCACCACTGTCCTCTCGAGAGCCGATCTCACCGCCCCGGCCAGAGCGAGAATCAAGACCATCGTCAGAGAAATAGAAGCAAGCGGAGCCGGAAGGCTCCTCGCTTCGCCCAGCCTGGTGGACCGCCTGGCAAAAGATCTCCTGGTCAGAAAGAAGTCGCTTCCTTCCCTGAAAACAATCCATACCGGAGGCGGTCTCGTCAGCACAGCCCTGGTGGACAGAGTAGAAAGAGCCCTGCCCGCCTGTGATCTGGTGACGGTCTATGGAAGCAGCGAAGCTGAGCCGATCTGTCATATCGCTAGCAGCCAGGTCTCAGACAGGGACCGGCTGGTCATGGAACGGGGCGGCGGGCGGCTTGCGGGAGAGCCGCTAACCGATATCATCATAGTCCCACAAGAAGAGCAGGAACTATCTCAGGACCCCGGGCGCCTCCTTCTCGAGAGCGCTACCGGAAGAACCGATATAGTCACCGGAGAGATTCTGGTTTCAGGCGATCATGTGGTGAAAGGCTATCTCGATCACGCTGCCGAAAAGAAAACAAAGGTCAGGATAGACGGAAAGGTCTGGCACCGCACCGGAGATACCGGCTATCTAGACCACCGGGGACGTCTCTGGCTCACCGGCAGACTGGGTGGAAACGGCGAATATACAGACTTCTCATCGAGCCTGGAGCTTGTCGCTCTTGCCCAGCCGGGTGTGACAAGGGCAGCTTATCTGGGCGGCAGCAAGGCCACCCTCTTCATCGAGGTGGAGCCGGGAGCCAGGGTCCCCGGGATTGCCGTAGCCGGTGTCAGGATTGTGGTCGTTCCGGCGATTCCGGTAGACCGGCGGCACAACACCAAAGTGCTCTATAACAAGATCAGCACCGCTGGTGATATCAGAATAGAATTGCGGGCCGGGCTCAGGACTCGAGCTGGGTGACCAGGTGATCTTCTTCCTGTTGCTCGAAGGCTTCCATCTGAGAGACGGGAACAGTCATGGTCGAGAGCTTCTGGGAGTGTCCCAGGGTGACCATGCGATCCATCACCGAAAAGATATCTTCGATATATCTAGCCAGGGCACGCCCCTGGGGCATGACCTGCTCGACGGTGGCGCCGAGGTAATAGTCGGCGGTGATGCCACCGACCACATCCACCTGACCGCTGCCTGCATCCTTGCTCCAGGCGCACTGGAAACGAAGGGTGAGGGGAGAGCCGGGCTGAGCGAGAAGGATGAGCCTGCGGACGAAGCCCTTGTTGTTGAGCTCGATCTCGCCGGTGAGTT
>JAGQHH010000279.1 GCA_020431945.1 Cyanobacteria bacterium HKST-UBA02
GCCTACTCCCAGGAGCCCGGTGAGCACCCCGGCTCCTGTGCCGGCTCCGATGACGGCGGCGATTTTGGATCTGCCCGCTTCGACGGCCGGTTTTGTCGATTCCTGCCGCCTGAGCATGAGCACGGCTATCAGGATCATGAGAAGCGCAAAGAGCATGAGCTGGACCTGATCGGGCATGGCTTTGCCCGCCAGGGCTCCCAGAACGCTGCCGACGCCGCCAGAGGCTCCGAAAGAGAGTGCCGTGCCGAGCCGGACTTGCTTGTTTTTAAAATGCGCGAGAGCCGCCAGGAAGCTGGCGGCTCCGACGATTATCAGGCTCGTGCCGATGGCCGACTTGGTGTCCATGCCCAGAGCGTAGATCAGGGACGGCACTGCCAGGATGCTTCCACCGCCTCCCAGAAGCCCCAGCAGGGCTCCGGTCACGATTCCGGTCATCAGGCCTGCGATCATGATTGCTCAGGAGCAACAGCTTTTAGGGCTGTCGGCTCCTGCTCCGGTTTTGGAAGTTGTTTCCAGGCGATTCCAGGGGGCTTTCGAGATCAGTATGGCGAGACCGCAGGTGCCACTCAGCCCGGCGAAGGTGAGCCCGGCTCCGATGAAGCCTGCCAGGATGAAAAATAGATTGCTTATGGTGTACCCGAGGGTGACGCTGGTGAGCAGAATCAGACCGATGGTGAGCTGGACTTGACGTTCGAGGGAAAGGCGTTTCTTGCCTTCGATAACTGGCAGTCCGGCTTTGCGCCAGCCGAGAATACCGCCTGTCAGGACCCGGCTCTCGAAGCCGTAGGGCGCCAGGGTCTGCGCCGCCATGCCGGCACGTTTGCCGGAGCGGCAGACCAGCACCGTGGTCATGTCTTTCTTGATCTCCGAGCCGCGTCTACCCAGCTCGTCGAGCGGGATATTGACTGAATCCTTTATATGCTCGGTGTCGAATTCCAGGGGAGTGCGAACGTCGATGATCTGTACCGGCTGCTCCCCGGGTATGAGGGTTTGCAGCTCCGCCGGTGCTATTTCCTGGTCTATCCCACTGGTGGGCATGATTGTGTAGCCTCCATAAAATGCCATCTGTTGAAACTATATCGCTAATTGGTTGAATAGTCAATCAATCGAATGACGAATTGACGAAAAGGTTAATCGTTGCTATCGTGATGGTACGAACAGGAGCACTTATGTCCCGCAAATCATCTGCCCGCAAGGATAAAGCCAAAGCCCCCCTCTCCCGTGAAGCCCTCGAGATCGTCGCAGCGCGCTTCCGGGCCATGGGTGACGCGACCCGGCTCGAGCTCATTCAGCATCTGATGGAAGGCGAGAAGTCTGTCCAGGAGCTGTGCTCACTCACCGAGATGAGCCAGGCGAACATCAGCAAGCATCTCTCGCTCCTCTCCGATCAGGGCATCCTCAACCGGCGCAAGCAGGGTCTTTTCGTTTATTACTCTGTAGCCGATATGACTATTTATCAGCTCTGCGATCTGGTTTGCGGCTCGCTATCCGAGCGCTTCGCCCGGGTGCAGCAGCACTTCGGCTAGGGCAATCGACTATCTGTGTTGATGTCATAGACTCTCTGAGTTACTTTACTTGGGTTTAGCAGGCGTTCTCGACCGGGCAAATTGAGCAAAGCTGATCCTGCGTGAGGAGACGTTTTGTTCAGAGCCGCGATTTTTGTTCTTCTCATTTTGATCCTGAGCGCTTGTTCGACTCCGGCGTTTGCCCAGGAAAGCGGGTCGTCGACTTATAGCGAGGCTGTCGCTCTTTATAAAAGCGGACAGTACGCCAGAGCCCTGGCGGGCTTCGAAGGCGTGTTCGGCAAGGACCCCCGCAATGTCAACGCATTTTATTATGTCGCCGACTGCCTTCTGCGCACCGGCGATACTTCCAGGGCGGCTTACTGCTACAAGCAGATAATCGAGAAGTTCCCGAGCACTGTGGCAGCTCAATACGCGCGCCGGGCATTGCTGGGCATAGCCCGAAAGACGTCTCAGGTCGGTGGTGGTACTGGTTATGGTGCTGGTTCCGGAGCTGACGTCGGTGCCGGTGCGGGTGCGGGCGGAGTCAATGCGGGCGGTGATACTGGCGAAGTCGACGAGACGGTGCCTTTCACCCGGGAAGAATCGGGGCATCTACAGGTCACTTGCGAGATCGACGGGCGCCGACAGGACATGATATTCGACACGGGTGCCGGGCAATGCGTGGCCAGTCGCGAGCAGTTCGAGGCTCTTGGGTTGACGATTCCGGAAGACGCCGTCCAGGGCTCCGCCACCGGTGTCGGTGGCACTGTCAAGACCTGGCAGGTGCCGGTGGAGATCAAGCTCGGCAATATCAAGCGCCGGGTGGTCATTGCCGTGATGGATACTCTGCCGACGCTTCCTCTTCTGGGTGAGACTTTCTTCGGTGACTTCCAGTATCAGATCGACAACACCTCCAATAGTATTCATTTCGCCAGGCGCGGAGCCGGGGACAACCCATATCCCGGAGACACCATCGATGTGCCCTTCGTCCGGGAAGATTCGGAACTCGCCGTGCAAGCGAAGGTCAACGGACAACCGGTGAAGCTCTTCTTCGACACTGGTGCCAACCAGACGGTTTTTCCTCAGAGCGTCATCGAGCGTACCGAGCCCGGTCAGTGGCAGTTCAAAGCCTTCGGAACGAGCAGCGGCGTCGGCGGGCAGCAGTCCTGCAAGGCTTATATCGTCGAGTCCATGGAGCTTGGTGGGCTCAAACAGTATGATTTCGAGGTTGTGGTGGTAGAAGAGCTGCCGATTCCCAATGGGCTTCTCGGGCAGGATTTCTTCGCCAACAAGAAATTCACCATCGACAACGAGAAGAATCTGATCCGCTTCTGGCGCTGAATAAGTCGGTCAAATGGATTTCTTCGCCTGGTCCTTCTTGAGGAAGACGTTGTAGTTGAAGGTGAACTCGATTTCTACGCAATCGGGAGAGCCATCCGGCAGCGCTTCGAACGGCGAGGCGTTCTTGATCGCTTCGATGGCGGCGTCATCGAATCTCTTGATGCCGGAGAATTCGCTTATCGTAACGGTCGATCCGAGGGCGCCGTCTTTCTTTATTTTGAACCGGGCTTTTGCAAATCTGGTCTTGTCTCCCTTTGGAGGAAACCAGTGCTGTTTGATATGTCTCTGCAATTTCGCCATATAGGGGCCGAAGTCGATGTCTTTCGAAGGTGCGCGAGCTGCGGCGGGCTGGGTCTTTGCCTTGACCGGCGGGAGGGACTTCGGAGCCGGGGTAGGCTTCAATGGGTGCGAAAAATGCCCGCAGAGGAAGCCGCAGAGGACGCAAAGAAAGATCATCAGGGGGGCGATCCGGCTCATTTGATGGTCCGACGGAATTGTTACGTGTCTATTTCCGTTATATCCGATCCGGCTCCGCCGCGCTTGCCCGGTGTCCGGGCTCTCATCCTGAAACCCAGGCTGGTGCTTGCTTTGCGCTAGTGAGCGTCGGTGTTGGCTCGGGCGTCTTCAGCGGGTTTTTGCTTTTACGTAAGCTCCGTACCAGAGTGCCTGGTTAACAACCAGCCCGCCTTTTGCTCTATGCAAGATCTTGCTTTTCAGCTCTTTCGCCTGAGCCAGATCTGAGAGCTGCTTTCTTTTTGCCTCGTTTTTGTTGGCTTGTGATTTCATCGTCCTGCCCTCCTTTCGGAAGTGATACCCCCATTCTGGGCGTCGAATGTCAGGAAAGTGTAAGTGTCAAAATCGGGTCGAGCTTGCTAAAATTTGCCAGTTGCCATTTGAAGATGGCTCTGCCTTCGCATCAGTCCCGATTAGGGGCACAGCAAGAAGCAGGAGGATCAGACCGAAGAGGCGGACCATTTTTTCCGTTCTCCATGCTCAGCAGGACAGCTAATTCTACCAGTGAGATGTTCGTTCCGACCAGGACCTGGCCTAAACAGCCGCACAACCTCGACAATTTCCTTGCATTTTCCTCACATCAGAGGAGCACAGTAAGAGTGTCGGGCGGAAACAAACCAGGGAGCGCAAGAAAATGAACAGGAGAAACAGGAAAACCAAGAATCATGGCAGGTTCAATGAGTTGAGCGAAACGCCTGGTTTGAGCAGAGACGGGATGCAATGCAAGGCTGGCGGCATTAGCTGGTCGGTCACTGAAAGAGGATCGTATGACTCGACTAGTTCCGGCTACAGCAGAAACTTCGGCGTGTCTCGCGGCACTCGCTGACCGAGGCAATTTCATGTTTACTTACTCGTCCGAACAGCCCTTTAGCAAAGGGCTGTCTTTTATAGTCATCAAATAGCAGTCAGCCTGTACCTCGACGGTACAGGCCTTCAGTTCAATCTCTGGTTCCGGCGTTATCTGGAGTGCAGGGTTTGCGAACGCATCTCGGTGCCATAATACCATGCTTGAAGGTAGCCTCCTTTCCTTTGATTGAGCTCCTTCTCCGCCACTTGCCGAATTAGTTTCAAGTCTTTGAGAGTCCGTATTTCAACGATTCCTGGTTTTTTTGTCCTCTTCATTGTTCTATCCTCCCCGACCTGACTTCTTCATTGTCGCCGACAAGTATGAGGGGTTCGTGAGGAGCAGCATGGGGAGGCACTCACATTTTCCTGATATCTTGGTTGGATACTGAGGATGCAAAGCCAGGAGGAAAATGACGATGACAGGGAAGAAAAAGCCGAAGGCACAGGCACGAAGAAAGCTGAAAGAGCTGGGTAAAGTCGAGCCGTTAAAGCAAAAGGACCTCGAAGAGGCTCAGGGCGGTGGTGCGAACACCACCTCTAAAGGGGAAAATGAAAATGCGATAGTCCAGGGAAACCGCGGTCCTCAAGCCGGCAACTGAGGCGCGCTGCCTACCGGGGGACCACTATGATGGCGAAGGTGAAGGGAACAGTGAGGCTCTTGCGCGATCCGTCAGGCAGTTTGACCAGTGGTGACGAGTTCAAGATCGCCCGGTAGACGGCCTGATCCATGGACTCGGAGCCGCTCGATTTGATGATTTTGACATGGTCGATAGTGCCGTTTCGCAAGATGCGGAACACAGTGACGACGACGCCGGAGCTTCTCGGCATATCGGTGAGATGCCACTTGCTGCGGATCTTCTCTCGCATCAGGGTGACGAACTCGCTGGTGTCCGTTACTCCCCGGTGCCAGGCTTCTACTCGGGAGGGGTTGCTCGAGGCGAGGAGCGTCAGCCTCAGTGGCGCATGTGGTGGCGGAGGAAATTTGCCCACGGCTTTAACCTTCTCCACCGCGAGGCTGGCTGTGGCGGCAGGCGATTTGTCGGTTTTCGACTTTCGCAGGTTCCTGACCGTGCCGTCCGCCTCGATGGTGCATGCCAGTGTAGAGCCGGTCTCCAGTCCTTTGACGGACTTCAGCGCCTGACCGAGTTTGTTCTCAACCTCGATGCAATAGTCGGTGACTTCTTGCTTGAGAAAAGGAGCGGCTTGCTTGGCGAGCGCTGTCTCGACCCGGTCTATCTCCCGCTCGACATCGTACTGATGGGCGCCATCTTTGACCAGGGTCTCGATGCGGTCTAGGTTGTTCAGGTATCCCTGGATGCCGATTCCTTTGCCGCCGGTCGCTTTGACGACGTTGTAGAGATGCTTTCTCTCTTCCAGGCAGGGACCCTCGGCGAATTCCCTGGCAGCGGCGAGGTCTTCGACTTCGAGCCCGGCGAAGTTGGGTCGAGGGTTCTGCATCTGCTCGACTTTGAAGCCCTCTTTTTCGAGGAATTTGATCATGCCCGCCGGACCACCAAGGTGGGCCGAGCCCACTGCCACGAAGTAAGGACCGTCTTTCTCTTTGATGATCTCCATGAGACGCTTGACCATGTTCTCGTTTCTATCGTCCAGCATTACCTTGTGAAAGGCTCGAAGCTCGGGGAATTTTTTCTCCTCGTCTGCGTCGAGTTGAGCCATCCCTTCGACATCACCGGATTTCCAGATCTCGAAAATTTCTTTGATGTCTTTCTCCCTGTTTTTCAAATCGAGAAGAGAAGAGAAGAGTATTTTGTCCTGGACCGGCTCTTCGAGTTTGGCGAAGAACTCCCGGTCCGGCGGCTCGAGCCCGCCGACGGTGACGTCATTGATCATCGCCTGGGCGCAAAGATAATTGTCGATACCGTATCGACCTTTGTACTCTTCCAGCTCGCCGCGCCGAGGGAGCGAGCCGCTCAGGATGTTGTTGGCCAGCCAGGGACGATACTTGTTGTACATGTCCCAGGTCTCCCCGGACCAGGCTAGATATTCTTCGAAAGCCTTCTTCGTCTCCGGTGAGAGCTTGTCTTTGAGCTTGTCCGGCGGGTCATAAGTGCCCTTCATCTTCGAGCGGATCTCTTCGCTCTTCTTGATGAAACTTTCGTCGTTGATTGGAATTTCCAGGTAGAGATGATTCGACTCGTTGAAGGCGTCGAGAATGCCCCGGGGCAGGGGATAGAAATTCGGCTTGGCGACATGGATCGTGCCCATCAGATAGATCAGGTCGTCGTCCCGGGTTGCTTTGAAGAGAAAGATATTGCGGCTGGAGCGGTCTTTGGATTTGCCTGTCCGGGCTGGCGGTCGAGCCGAGGCGGTTTTCGTCCTGGTGCTCTTCTTCTCCGGAGTCTTTGTCTTCGAGCCGGACCCGGACGCAGACGCAGACGCAGAGCCAGATCCGGAACCTGAGCTCGAACCTGAAGCAGAGGCTTTCTTTTCGTCCGGCTTCTTGTCTTCGCTCGTTTTCGCTATCTCGCGCGGAGCCGTCGCTGCGACCAAACTCTTGAACTCATTGAGGAACTCATGGGAGGCATTGGCTGGAAATGAAATCTGCGCAAAGAGATGCTTGTCTTCTGATGCCAGATACGGTGCCAGAGTGTAGCGAGTGTAATAAAACTGGTTTGAATCCGTCTCCAGTCGCTCGCTCCCTTTGTACCTGCCGGGGCGGATCTCGACTTTCATGATCAATCCGTCGAGATCCGGCATCGTTTCCTGGCGGTTTGTATAAACGCTGATGCCGGGCTTGGTCTTGTACTTCACTTCGAGGGTCTGACCTTTTTTAACGACTTTCGCTCTCGGATAGAACTGCATGACCAGCTTCTCGATTTCGTCAAGAGCAGGAGCGAAAGAGGAGGCGGGCGCAGCCTGCTTCTCGGCGTTCTTTTTTCCTGCGGCAAGCAAGGTTTGTCGCTTGTCGCCATCCGTAGAATTCTCTGCCGTCGCCGCGTCTGCCTGATTAAGGGGCAACAGGCATGCGAGTATTGCAAGCTTCAAGCAAAGTGCGTTTTTCATTCTAGTTGTCTTCCACCGCCGGCTCGGCCTCAAACGGGCGTTTATATAAAGCTGTATCACCATATCGTGATTGACAACCAGGAGGAGGTTTCTCTTAGAGTTCATGGTGGAAAATGATAGGGAAGTCGTCGACTCGTGGAGTAGTCATGGGTAAAAAAGGTTGTGTCTCCCGGTTTTTTCTGGCAAGCTGTTTTGCGCTATCCAGCCTGCCGCTTGCTGGTTCGCTGCCCTGTCAGGCGGGCGAGGGGGTCGATAGCCTGCTGATCGCTGCGAAGAAAAAGGAGAGTCAGCCGCCCTCCGTATTCGAGCCGTTTCTCCAGGAGGTCGAAGCGCTTTTCCAGGAGTTCTATCCGAAAGCCAAGGTCAAGAAGGACGGCAACAAGATTCAAGTGTCCTATAAGTGTCACGAATACGCCGATGGGAGCTCCGGTCGACATATCATCGCTCCCCAGCTCGACGGCATCCTTCTCGACATGGAAGCTGTGCCTGGGAAATACAAGGGCAAGGAGATGCTCCCGCACCGCGTCAACGAGACCCTTTATGTGCTTCTCTTGATGGCACCGTATTCGGCACCATCCGATCATCACATGCACACCAGGCTTCTCTTCCCTCATAACACGCCAGAGTCCTTCGTTCGCAAGTTTCAAGGACTGGTTGAGGACTTCGACCGCAAGGTGAAGGCCGAGATGAAAGAGGCAAAAGCCAAAGAGGAAGAGAAAGTCGCCGAAGAGCCCGGCTCCGGAGACGAAGCGAAATCCGAAGACAGCGGGTCTGACGAAACAGCTCAAGCCGCGCCGGGAGCCTCTGAAGACAGTAGCCCGGGCGAGGACGCCGCCGGCGATGCCGAGGCGGGGAAGGAAAGCTCCGGCGACGAAGCGGATGAAAGTGCCGACAAGTCGGATAGCGCAAAGAGCGCCGAGAAGACCTCTGACGATAGCGCTGAACATGCTTCCGATTCCAAAAAGACGGCAACGGACGCCGACAAGAGCGCTGACAAAGAATCCGACAAGAGCGCTGACAAAGAATCCGACAAAGAAACTGACAAAGAAGCCGACAAAGAAGCCGACACGGAAGCCGACAAAGAAGCCGACAAAGAAGCGAAGAGCGAGAGTAAGATTGACTTCGGCGGCGCCCGGCTGTCGACCTATACCTTCTCGGACGGAAGGTTTCAGATTCGGCTGCCGGGAAAGCCTGACGCAGCAGCGAAAGAGCTTCAGGGTATGCGATTTTCACAGTACAAGTATCGCGAGCCCCAGGGTAGCTACAACATTGGCTACACGGTGCTTCCGACGGCAGTGAAAGTGAGCTCTCAGGGCAAGATGGTGATCGATTTGACCCGCAGTCTCGCGGCTGTGACCAAAGGCAAGTCGGGGCCTTTGACGTCCCTTCCCTGGCAGGGTTATCCCGGCTGCCAGGTGGATGTTTCGGAGATTCCGGGCGACGGGTTCAAGAACACCAGGTTGCGAGTTTTTCTGGTGCGCCGCTACCTGTATATCGTTCAGGCTATCGGAACCAAAGCCTGGCTCGAGTCGCCGGCGGTGAAGCAAGTTCTGGACTCGCTGGTGGTCCGCCCGGAGCTGACATCTTCGGAGCGCACTCTCATGGAGACCCGGGAAGCCTCTCGTCTTTCACATTCACGAGCAGCCAGTGCCGATGCCCGGGACCGCAATGCTCGTCCCAGCTACAACAAAGCCAGAGAGAAGTTCCAGGCTGACTGGAAATATCGCAAGCGTTTGCCATCTTATTAACGATCGCTGTCGGTCTGCCATCATGGGTGGTGGCTCAATTGCCATCCCCGAAGGGACCCTGGTTTGGAAAGACCGGTTTGGAAAGAAAGATACAGTGGCATGAAAACGGTATCCCAAGGTGTCTTCGTTTTTGACCCCAGAAGTCGGAAAACTCTCATATGACAAACGATTTACCCGGGACTGATGCTCAGGCAGGTATAGAGCTTCCAGTTATCGAGCGCTATCAGGTAACCGAACTCCTCGGCAAGGGTGGTATGGGAGTCGTGGTCAAGGCCAGCCACGCTCAGCTCGACAAGCAAGTCGCCATCAAAGTGCTTCATGCCAATCTCGTTGATGGCGCCAGCCGCCAGCGCTTCGAGATCGAGGCTAAAGCCGGAAGCCGGCTGACCCACCCCAATCTCGTCTCCATCTTCGATTACGGCGTCACTGCCGACGGCAAGCCCTATATGGTCATGGAGTTCATCGAGGGTCAGAGTCTGGAGTCTTTCATCAGCCAGAACGCCAGGATGGAGATCGAGATGTTTCTCTCGGTTTTCGAGCAGATCGGCAAGGCGCTCCAGTACATCCACAGGCAGAACATCGTCCACCGCGATATCAAGTCGAGCAATATCATGCTCCAGGAAATCGAGGGCGACCTCTATGCCAAGCTCGTCGATTTCGGCATCGCTAAGGTTCTGGCTGAAAGCGGTATGGCCATGCAGAAGCTCACCGAAACCGGGTCGGTTTTCGGGAGCCCGCTCTATATGAGCCCGGAGCAATGTCGTGGGCTGGTGGTCGACCAGCGTTCGGACATCTATTCTCTGGGTTGCGTCATGTATGAGTGCATCGCCGGGATGCCGCCGATAGTCGGTGAAAATGTCCTCAAGACGATTTTCATGCACGTCAACGATCCGCCTGAGCCGTTGCCGGAGCTGAATAGCCCGGATCCTGCTGTTTGCTCCATGGCCAGGCTCATTCATCGCTGTCTCGAGAAAGACCCCGGGGCTCGCTTCGCAGACAGCGGCGAGCTTCTTCAGGCGCTCGCCGGTATCGGGGAAGAGCTGGCCGCTCGCCGCTATCAGACCGGCGAGAACAAGGAGCAGTCGAGCAGGCAGATGCTGGCTAGGTGGCGCCGCACCGATCCCCAGCCCGGTCTATCCGAAACCGGCGCTCAAGCTGGCACCGGTGAATTCGGCTCCCCGAAGTCCGGCGCTCAAGCCGGCACCGGTGAATTCAGCTCCCCGCAGTCCGGCGCTCAAGCCGGCACCGGTCAATCCAGCTCTTCGCAGTCCGGCGCTCAAGCCGGCACCGGTCAGTCCGGCTCCCCGCAAGCCGGTACTCAAGCCGGCTCCGGTCAATCCAGCGCCCCGCAGTCCGGTACTTTGTCGAGCACTGCATCCGGCGCCTTCTCGTCCGGTACCACCTCGCCGGATCGAGGTTACTCCCTGGAGGAGCTCGCCAGTATCAAGGCCCCCGGCGCTCAAGACTCGAGCACCGGCAGGAACAACCTGCGCGATATCACCGGTCCTGTGGGCGCGCCCCGCAAGACTCCCGTGATCATCGCGGCCTGCGCTGCCAGTCTGCTGGTTGCCGGTGGTGCTGTCCTAGCCTGGCCTCTGATCATTAACCAGATTCAGTCCCTTTCCCAGGGTCGAAGTCTCGAGCAGGCTCGCTCGATTTATTCGAAAGGCGAGAGCCATTTTGGCGATGCCGAAAAGCCATTCCTGGCTGCTCTTGCCGAGAGCAAGGATAACAACTCCCTCAGCGAGATCTACGAGTGTCTTGGCCGGATCTATCTACAGAAAGGCGATCTCGCTAAAGCAAGAACCCAGTTCGAGAAAGTGGTGGCATTCAAGTCCACGCCGGAGAACGACAGGTGGCGCCTACTCGCGTTATCAGGGCTGTCCGAGCTGGAAGCGAGACAGAGCAAATTCGAAGCTGCCACCAAATATCTCGAGCAGGCTCGGGATCTGGCAGCCCGCATCGATGCCGAGCCCGGCATCCTGGGCGACCTTCTGGCGAGCTCGGCGCGCCTTGCAGCCCGGGATGGAAAGAACGGACAGGCTGCACTCAGCTATTTCGATCACGCCATAGCCGAGTATCAAAAACTTCCTTCCGGGCAGGAAGCCAAGATCGCCAGGAGCTGGCTCGAAAGCGCCGAGCTCGCTGCCCGTCTCACCTGGACGGAAGAAGCTGCCTCCCGCGCGACCAAAGCGATTGCTATCGCCGATGGTATCAAAAACGATACTGTAAAAAGCGAGATTCTCCGGGGTGCCAACCCCATCGCCGCCCTGGCGAAATCCGCTCCGGGACCTGCTCAGCCGTCTTTCTCCCAGCCTGCGCTCACTCAGTCTGGTCCTGACCAACCAGGTTCCGTCTCTTCGGCTCCGGTAGCATCGTCAGATCAAGATCCCTCTCGTGCCGAGCTCACCAAGATGAAGTACCAGAACGACATAGCCGCCGAGCAGCTAGAGCAGCTCAAACGCGCCCGAGAGTTCACCAACCAGGTCAGCAAAATCCAGAACGAAAACTTCAAGAAGACCACCAGTGCCCTCCAGGGTTACAGCCAGTCGGCCTATCCGGCTTCTTCCTCTTCGAGCTCGAGTCGCTCGGAGCCAGCGGCAACCGATGGTTCCTCTTCCATCGAAGCCCTCAAAGATCTGGGCTCGTCATTCATAGACAAGCACTAACGACAAGCACGAACGCGTCCAAACTACCGCATGGTCAGCGCCAGGGAGTCAGCGCCAGGGAGTCAGCGCCCGCATGGTCAGCGCCGGCGTGGTCAGCGCCAGCGCGACAAGCACCGGAAATTTTCGCAGCGATATGACTGTGAGGTCATCTTTTTTTGCGAAAACTTGATCTGACGGTCATTTTGGTCCTGGTAAATGACTGTGAGGTCATCTTTTTTTC
>JAGQHH010000280.1 GCA_020431945.1 Cyanobacteria bacterium HKST-UBA02
CTTTACTTGGCTTGAACCGGCATGAGCAGATACTTGTACTGCTCGTCGTTTTGACCCTTGAGAATCAGGGGCTTGAGAGAGCCGAGCATCTCGAGACGAAGCTCCTCAACGCTCAAACGCTGGAGCACATCGACCATATACTTGACGTTCACTGCTACATCGAGCCCTTCGCCTTCGAAAGTGATTGCCATCTCTTCCTGGGCGCGTCCGACGTCGGGAGTATTGGCCGTGATCTGGAGATTCTCTTCTTCGAAATGAAGCTTGATCAGGTGTGTCCGGTCGTCCGACATGACCGCCACACGATCGATTGCTTTCATCAGCTCTTCACGGTTGAAGACCGCCAGGAACTTGTACTCGGTGGGAAAGAGGTCTTGATAGCGAGGATACTCACCACTGATCAGGCGGGTGGAGAGGAAATGGCTGTCGGTCTCGAAAACAATCTGACCGTCGATCAAGCCGATGCGCACTTCCCGGACCTCGGCGCTCTCGCCTTCTCCTTTGCCTGACGCTTCCTGGGTTTCGAGCAGCTTGACGATCTCGGTGCAAGCCTTGGCAGGAATGATTGCCTTTAGGGAGCTGGGCTTTTCGAGTGTAGCGGTACTTGCTGCAGTTTCTCGCTCTTTGTCTCCCTCTACGGCGGATGCCGTGGGAGCAAGAACATTGAGCTCTTCCCGACGGTGGGCCAGACGGCTGCCATCGGTAGCGGTGCATTCGAAGATGCCCTTGTCGATCACTATGTATACGCCGCCGAGGATGCTGGAAGCATCATAGCTGGCTGCCGCGAATGCAGTCTGGGAGATAGCTTTCTTGAGGATCGAGCAGGGCATGAGCAGGGCTTCTTCGGGTCTCTGCTCGGAGAGCTTCGGATAGTCTTCGGCGGACAGACCGGCAAGACTGAACTTAGAGCGCTTGCAGGTAACGGTGGTCTCGAAATTCTCGCCGTCCACCTGGAAGGAGACCAGCTCGTTAGGAAGCTTGGAGACGACTTCCAGAAGCTTTTTGCCGGGAAGGGTGATCGAGCCCTGGGTATAAACAACGGCTGGTGTCTTGGTCTCGATAGTGAGATCGAGATCCGTTGCTTGAAATTTGACTGTCGACTCGTCCACCGACTCGATAAGTACATTACTCAGGATGGGCTGGACAACCCGGGTTGCCAGGGCGCTTGTCACGTCTTTGAGAGCGCGAACCAGCGTGTCCTTCTGGACTGCAAAATGCATATGGCTTACCTCGCCGGAAAAAGAGTTTGAGAACGCTTATAAGGATACCGTCCTGAACCGCAAGTTTCCTTGGAGTACGTTTAGTTAGTATTGCCTCCTAATTGAAAAATCTAAATAAATAGAAGTAGTAGGGCCGCGATTTTTCTGTAGGAAACCCGATCAATGCCGGCAATATTCCAAATCGTCCTGTAGAAAAGCTGGAGATTATCTGTTTGTGCCCGAGGCTGGCTTCTGTCAGGACTTTGATCGAATGACACCGGGCCGACAGCGAAAAAACAGATTCCGGACAGTTTTTCTACAGTGTCTTAATTGCCCATCTTTTGCCGGATTGAGGCGATCATCGAAACGAGCTTCGAGTCTTTTGCAAGCAGGTCCTTGATTCTGGAGTGCGCATATAGAGCGGATGTATGCTTTCTATTTCCGAAGGCTTCGCCGATTCTCGGATAACTGATTCCAAGATCCTCATGGGCCAGATACATGGCGATATGCCTGGGCAGGGTGAGGTCCTGGGAGCGCTTCGAGGACTTGAGCTCGGCGGGCTCCAGATTGTAGGTGGATGCCACGGTAGCGATCAGGCTCTCTATGGTGACTGGCTGGCTTTCGCTCAGGGGCTTGGAAGGGGAGAGCATATGTCTGAGCATAGAGGGGTCCGTATCCCCGCCTGTCAGGCTCGAGTAGGCATGTACCCTGATGAGGGCGCCTTCGAGCTCACGGATATTGGTGGTGATTGATGAGGCTATCTGATCGAGAATCATGTCGTTGATGGCGATTCCTTCGCTGGCGCATTTCTTCTTGAGAATCGCCAGTCTGGTCTCGACATCCGGTAACTGGATATCGGTGATCAGCCCCCACTCGAAGCGGCTCTTCAAGCGCTCTTCCAGTCTCGATAGAGATTTAGGCGGACGGTCGGAGGAAATGATGATTTGCTTGTTGGCTTCTTTGAGAGCATTGAAAGTATAGAAAAACTCTTCCTGGGTGGACTCCTTGCCCTCGATGAACTGGATGTCGTCGATGAGAAGCACGTCCAGCTGGCGATAACGCTTGCGGAATTCGACCATGCGATTCTCTCGTATGGAATTCACCAGGTCGTTGGTGAATCGCTCGCAGCTCACATATTTGACTGCCAGTTGCGGTGAGTGTTTGAGGACCTCGTTGCCTATGGCGTGCATGATATGGGTCTTGCCGAGACCGACGCCCCCGTAAATGAAGAGCGGGTTGTAAGCCTGTCCCGGTTTCATGGCTACCGCAGCAGCAGCAGAATGAGCGAAGCGATTATTGGAGCCGACCACGAAGGTATCGAAAGTGTATTTTGGATTGAGGTTGGCCCGGGCCACCAGATCCACCCGGCCTACGGATGGTTGACCGAAACCACCACTGCGAGCCGCGGCTCGTCTGCTTGCTTCGGCTGAGTAGGAAAGCGGGAGCTCAGCTGGGGAAGCCGGAGGAGGCGGGGCGCTGATACTCGATATGGTGCCGGTGTAGACATCGTGAGTGAGGCTGTCGTCGACGGTAACCTTGATGTTTACAGGTTCTTGCAGGAGCTCGACAAGAGCCTGGACGATAGGCTCTCGATACTGGCCGGTGATCATGCTCCCCATGAAATCGTTGCAAACTCCGAAGACGACTTCGCCGGGGCTCACCGATACGATTGACAGCGGTGCTATCCAGCTATGATAGACCGGCGCCTTCAGCCGCTTGCCGAGGAGGGACTTCAGGTCCTCGAGCAGGTCGGAGTTCGATTTCACCAGGCGGACGTCGTTATTGGTTGGCATTGTAGGCATCGATGAGATGAATCCTCGTTAAGAAGATTGGCTGTGATCAGGTCGAGACGATACGGTCTCGAGGGACGGTATATCTACTAGATACACCATCCCAACCGGCGGACGACAAGTCAGCCAGCGTCAGAAAGATTCGGCGCAGACCGGTGGTGTCGTCTCTATATTCGTAAATTTTTAGCCGCAGCCCAGGGCTTGCCGACCGTAAATTGCTTTCTGGATGATAGCATAGCTGTTCATCTCAAGAACACGCCAACATTTTTTATGTTGGCAGGCCAGGAGTATCACTTCATGAAGAGAACTCTCAGAGGCTCGACTCGTAAAGCCAAAAAGAATGGCGGCTTCCTATCGAGAATGGCTACCAAAGCCGGTCGCAAGACGATCAGAAGAAGACGCCAGAAAGGTCGCTATCGTCTGGCGGTCTAGTGGTCGACAGCATTGTTGCCACAGGCTGAAAGACTAAGGCGAGCGAGCGCATTCCAGCGAGCATATCAGGAGCGGCGGGTGATAAGCTCGCCGCAATTGAGTTTGTACGTGATTCCCAGGCAGGGCGCCGCCGGCAAGCAGACCGGGGCCTGGCGACCCCTTACCGGATTTGTCGTAAGCAAGAAAGTATCCAAGAGCGCCTGCAAACGGAACCGGCTCAAGAGGCAGGTCCGGGATGCCTACCGGCATCTGCGAGAGCAGGTCTACTCCGGGAAGAAAGCCCACTACCGCTTGAATCAGTGGTACATCCTGGTTTTCACCATTCACAGCCAGGCTCTGACCAGCACCTATGACCAGATAGCAAGGGCGGTTGAGAGCTGTTTAATTCGGGCTGATAAGCGATTCGGCAGATCTCCTTTCGAAAAGGAGACTGTGAAGAAAAGGCCGAAAGATGATCACGATGTTAACAGAAAGGCTTCCCTGCCAAGAGAGATGGATAATGGACAGGTGTAATAGCGCTCAATTCAGGTGTTTTCGATAGATTCATGCGCTTCGGTCCGACCAGTGTCAGCAAAGGAATTTCGGTCATCCTCATTCGGGGCTGGCAGTTGACCAGGATCTTGAGAAGGCCGTCATGCAGGTTTTATCCATCCTGTTCAGAATATACGCTAGGTTGCATCCTGCGCCACGGCTTTATCAGGGGAGTTCTTCTGGGCGGCTGGCGCCTTCTCAGGTGCAATCCCTGGAATCTGGGCGGAATCGACGAGGTCCCGGAGACTTCTAGTCTTGTCAGCCTGTTCCGAAAAGATGCTTCAACGAGGTAGTCCGTGGACCTGACCTATTCATTCATGATCCCGATTCTCGAGTATTTCGAGCAATTGACCAACAGTTACGGCTGGGCCCTCGTGAGTCTCACCATACTGGTCAGGATCCTGCTCTGGCCCCTGGTGGCCAAACAAACCGAGAGCATGCAGCGAATGAGCCAGCTCTCGCCCATGATGAAAAAGCTCAAAGAGCGGTACGAGAAAGACCCCGAGCTCTATCAGAAAAAGACCATGGAATTCATGATGAAGAATCGCGTGAATCCCATGTCCAGCTGTTTGCCTCTGCTGATTCAATTGCCTATCTTCATCGCTCTTTTCGCTACCTTTTCCGGTCCGCCTTTCGGCGACAAGCCGGTGGACGCTCATGTGAAGGTGGTCAATGAGAGTACAGTCTCCCGGGAAGTGACCAAAGAGACTTCGGGAAGCAGCATTTCTTATGTGGGAGGCGACGGCAAAGTCGCCAAAGTAGCGATTTTTCCCGGCGATCTGAAAGTACCGGTGGGCGACTCGGTCGAGTTCGGCGGCCGGGCCATAGAAGGCGAGCTGTCTGATGATTTCAAGCCGAGCTGGGAAATTCACAAGGACAACAAAAAGGTCACCGACAACACTGTCGCCGAAATCGACGATAGCGGTCATGCCGTTTTCCATAAAGACGGCGACTATAAGGTCGTAGCCATCATCCATGGCATAGCCAAGCACGAAAAGTTCGGTTTCATCAACGGTCTGGGTAAAGTCGCCATCGGCAAGGATCTTCTCAAGCAGGAGAATTTCGACGCTATCCTCTTGATCATTGGGTTCGGCTTCACCATGTGGCTTTCCCAGAAGCTCAATGTCACGACCCCGAAGGCCAAGCCCGGAGAGCCTATCGATGAGCAGCAGAGGGTTCAGCAGGACGTGATGAAAGTCATGCCTCTGGCCCTTACCGGCACTTTCGTATTCATCCCCCTGCCGGTGGGAGTGCTGGTCTATATGGTCCTTTCCAATATCATCCAGTCCGGACAGACCTGGCTATTGATGCGCAGGCCAGTTCCTCCGCTTATCGATGTCATGGATGACGATGATGGTGACATAATAGTCGATGCTAGCGAGCCGGGTAAAAAACCGCCCGGTCTTCCGGACGGACAGTCCGGAAACGGCAATGACCCGGGCAGCAAGATCAATATCAAGAAGGGAAGCTCCGAGGACAAAGACCCTCAAGGTGTCAGCAGTAAACGCAGGAACAAGAAGAAGAAGAAGAAATGACTCAAAGCATACTTGGTGATAGCGCTCAGTCCTATCTGGAGAAAATTCTCGCTATTCTCGACATCGAAGCCCAGGTGGTGGAAGAAGAGCTGGACGATACCACGATCTGTTACCGGATCGACTGCCGGGCCGACGATGCTCGTATGCTCATCGGTCGTAACGGTCAGACTCTTGAAGCCCTGCAGTTCGTGGTCAGGCAGATGTGCAAGACCAATGCCATCGAAGGCGGCCCCTTCGTGGTGGACGTTCTGGATTACCGGATAAGGAGACGACGGACCCTGGAGGATCAGGCCAAGCAAGGCGCGGTAGAAGTCCTCAATGGCGAGCAGGAGCGTTTTGCCCTGCCTCCTATGAATCCTTACGAGCGCCGGCTGGTTCACAATTATCTGCACGAGAATTTTCCCGAGCTTTCCTCCAATAGCGAGGGCGAAGGTCCGGATCGCCATATTGTTATCAGCTTCGAGGGTCTTCCCGAGGGCGAGGCGGGTAAAAGCCGTTCCTCTGATGAAGACGATGATTTCGAGCCCGAGATCTTCGACGAAGATGAAGAAGATTCCGATAGTGAAGCCGACGACGACCAATAACGCTGGTTAAGCTCCTCAGCCGGGCATAATAATCTCTGTCAGCTATTTATAATATTAGAGAGATGGTTGGAGGAAGAGCCGTGTCTGATAAGGCCGATGACAGATTGAGTGCCGGAGGAGAAGCCGCCTCTGCTCGTGATACGGTGCAGACTCCGCGCAGACAGGGCTTGAAGAACTTCTTCCTGGCTCTCAAGCACATCAATGAAGCCTCCGTCGCCGAAAACGTCAAACAGCGTTTCTCGGACTATGTAACCATCGCTCTGGTGGTGCTCTGCATTCTCAGCCTGGTAGTGGCTGTCTCTGTCCAGGTTCCTCCTGGTATCAAGCTCCTGCCCCTGCTTTTCACCGTGGGCGCGGTGCTCTTCTATATCATCAACCGCATGGGCTTCATCATCTCGCTTTCAGCCAGACAGGCTCTCATCATCTGGCAGATCCTGGTGGCGGGATTCTGGCTGGGAGTAACCAGCGCCATGCTGGTGATGCTTGCTTGCTTCTATTTCGTATCCCAGACCGGACCTTGATAAGCTGAGGGTTTGTGCGTTCTCCACCAGGAGCAGCTCTTTGCAAGCGAAGTGCTGGTTTTCTTTGCCTGGCATTGGCTATTTTCGTGCTTCTCGGTTCCTGCTCCGGGGCCGGAGACCGGGCCGCCGCTACAGGCCGGATCGTCGTGGGCATGCCCTGGGAGCCGCGCAGCTTCGATCCTTTCAATAGTGTCGATTCGGCTTCTTACTACGCTCAGTCTCTAATCTATGAGGCTCTCGTCCGTTTCGATCCCGATCTGCAGGTTGAAGGTGCTCTGGCCGAGCGCTTCGAAGTGCTCGACGGAGGCAGGCGCTATCGCTTCGTCTTGAAAAAGGCCTGCTTCAGCGATGGTGTGCCGGTGAAGAGCAGCGATGTCAGGGCATCGGTGGCTGCCGCTCTGGGGAAGAAGTCGCCTTTCAGGCGCAATTATGATGTCATCGAAAAGTGCCTTGCGCTTGACGATGCCACCATCGAGATGTCTCTGAAAAGACCGGACCTGACCCTTCCCGAGCGGCTTACCGAGCTCAAGATCCTTCCCGAGCGTGTGTTCGAGGAGTCGGGCAAGGAGAGAAGCCTGGCTCGCCATCCCATAGGAACCGGTCCTTATCGGCTCGGCAAGTGGATTCCTGGCGTGCAGCTCGAGTTCGAGCCCAATCCTGGCTATTACGGTCGCGAACAAAGTAAGGTTGTCGAGAGACCAGAGATTGTCTGGCGCGTAATCCCTGACAGAAGGGAAATAGCCATGGCGTTGATCCGCAAAGAGATCGATCTGGCTCAAGTCGATGGACGAGATGCGAAAGAGCTGACAGATTCGGGAGCGGATCTGGTGATCGAGAATGCGCCAGGCTCGCGTACGGTTTTTCTCGGTTTCAATACCAGCGAATGGCCTTTCGATCAAAAGCGGGTCAGACAGGCGCTTTCGATGATGGTGGATCGTGATGAGATTGCCAGGAAACTATATGGTGGGTATTGCGTTGTGCCCAGGACAGACTTTCTGGAGGCGCCGGGCGGAGAAGCCGAGATCAAGAGATGGCCTTATGATCCGGCAGCAGCAGCGAAGCTGCTCGTCAGTGAGGGATTCGTCCGCGATAGTGACGGTGCCTGGTCGTCTCCTTCTCCGACCAGCGGCCGAGAGCGGCTTTCCATGCGGATCCTCACCCTGAGAGATTTTCTCGACGTCGCCCAGGCAGTCGCTTCCTATCTCCAGAAAAGCGGCGTGCTTTGCGAGGTTTCGGTTGTGGAATATGCCACTCTCAAGGATCAGTATCTCAAGCAAGGAGACTACGATGTTGTTCTCTTCAGCCGTACCGTGGGACCGTGGCCGGATTTCCGGATGGTCTGGAGCAGCACCGGCAGTCTCAACTACTCTAAATTCCATAACTATGAGCTCGACCGGCTCATTCGCCTGGCCATCGAAGCCGGAGACAAGAAAACAATGCAGAGCTACTGCCTGTCTGTGAGAAGCATTCTGGCCGAGGAGCAGCCCTGGATTTTTCTCGCTCAGCCTCGCCTGCTCCTGGTCCACCAGTCCCGGGTCCAGGGGGTGCTACCGGTTGTGTCCGGGCAGAATTCGAGGAAGTCGCTTCCCTGGGACAATCCGTTTTTCAATGCCCGGTTCTGGAGAACAGGCGATTGAGTCGAAATCCGTCTGATAATTTGTAAGGCAAAGCAAAATGGCCTGTCTGTGGAGACAGGCCCAACAAAGTCGTTATCAGACTGCCAACGCCAGCTGGCAGGAGATGAATCTGTTATTTGCTGGCTTCTTGAGTGATGCCTTCGATATACGAGCCAGGGCAGACGAGTACGTTGCCGTTGTGCTCACGATACCAGCGAAGGGCTTTGGCCTTTCTGTGGATCGTCTGTCTTCTGTGACGCGGCCAGGAGTACTCGGGCGGCGAAAGGTGGAAGTATCTACCTTCGTCACCACAGGCTTGAGCGTAAGCAGGTGCGCTAACCATGGTCAGGACGGCGGCAAATAGAAGTGATCTCATGAAGTTCCCTCTCCTTTTCTGAGGTTCTTTATCTAGTGACCTACTAAGTTGGTCATGGACTAGACCGGTGAGCTCGGTTTAAGAGCCCACGTTGATTGTACTATTCCCAGCGAGAATGGAAATATGTCAAGTTTGCCGGAGCCCCTGATTCGAGGGCGAAAAGAGCCGTGTAGCCGGGTTTTCGGAAGTTATCGAATTTGTTTCTCTTAGTATCGAACTTATATATCTCCCAAACCATTATTTATCTGATACTTGTCTTGAATAAAGTTCCATCTGCCGGGGAAGGTTGAATTTAAGGCTGATTCCGTTTCTTTTGCAGTTGTCAGAAGGTCCCAGCGATCTGGCCAGTCGCCAGGGTCGTCAAGGGATTGGTCAATCCCGAAAAGAGTTCCAGTGGCAAAGCGTCGCCGTCCCGATTTGAAATCAAGCAGAGTGCCTCCGCAGCCCACCGACTGCCGGGACGCCATGCACTGGTTCGTGGACAACTACGGGCTCTATACAGGCTCCGTGAGAGGGCTGTTTGCCAGTGATTGCGGTGCCGAGCAGGAAGCCTATCTCGAAGCAGCGATGATCAACCTTCGCTCCAAAGGAATCGAGCCATTCATCATCACCGGTGAGCAGGTCTACGCGCAGGCTGATCTTGTCTGGCAGAACGCGCTGGCCCAGAGCCGTTTCGGACAGCCGACGGTGAGCAATGTGGAGCTCGACTATCTGGCATCGGAGGTAGCCGTCGTCAAAGATCTGGAGGCACCGACCCTCGGGCATCATATGTGGTACCTGTACCACTATCTCCTCTACCCTCGAGTTCTCTACGGAAAAGCTACGGTGCTTACCACGCCACTGGGTCTCGATGAGTTCCTCGCGTATGGAGCGCGGTGCGACGACAACGACTATGCCGGCCGAAAGGTTACCTGGGACAAGCTGATGTGGCTCGTGGACTCGAGTCTCATCGACCTCTATCATTTCAGACAGGTTCGGGCCGATGGTCTGCCGCCCATGCTCGTCTCCGAGTACCACCTGTTCAATGGCTTGAAAGAGAGAGAGCTGCCGGTGGTTGCCCAGCAGGTGCTTGGTGATTATGTGCTCGACCTGGCCATTGCCGATCGGGACAACCGTCTCGATATCGAGTGTGATGCGCTGGCTTCGATCGATGCTGCCGGCTTCAGCGGCCCGGAGAACAAGAAGAACCTGGTTCTTCTGAGCGATGGCTGGAAGATACTGCGTTTTACGACCTCGGAGATCATGAGCGATCTGCCGGCCTGTGTCGACGCGGTGGAGCAGGTGTGGAAGCAGGGAAGGAAGAAATCGACTGTCGGGAGGTTGTTGTTCGGACGCAGCCAGACAGTGGTTCCCGAGCTTCCTGTCGATGACGAAGAGCAGAAACAAGCCATTACCCATGGTGCCGGACCGGTAGCGGTCACCGGTGGCGCCGGCACCGGCAAGACCAGTTGTGTCGCCCATAGGGTCGGCTATCTCCTCGCGCAGGGCGTGAGCCCGGAGAGGATCCTGGTGTTCTCCAGCTCGGAGGCATCGCTGGAGAGGCTCCAGCGTATGGTCGAGGTGCTCACGGACGCGCAGACTGTGCAGAAGCTCAATTTCTCCCACTGGAACGATATTGGCTTCAGGATTCTCAAAGAGAATGCCGTGGAGATAGGGAGGAAGCCGCCTCTCAAGCTGGAAAGCAATCCTGCCCGCTTGTTGTCCAGGGTGCTGAAGAAAGTCAGGAAAGATATCGATCCGGTAATGCTGGAGCTGGTGGATGACGGCATGGACGAGGACTCTCTGGCCTCGCTGATCTCGCTATACAAAGCCAATCTGGTCACCGCCAGGCATGTTGAAGAAGGTGGTCAGACCGAAGAAGACAAGCTCGTCGGCAAAGTCTATGCCGGTTACGAAGAGCAGCTCAAGAAAAGCAACAGGGTCGATCCCGATGACACGATCATGCTTGCCGGTCAGCTTCTTGCGGACGATGTCGATGTTCGTTTCGAGTACGAGTCCAAGTACGATTTCGTGCTTATCGACGAATATCAGGAGTGCACTGCTGCGCAGGACCTGCTCGCGAAAATGCTCTCCTTCCCCCAGGACAACCTCTTCCTGGCCGGCAATGAGGACGAGTGTCTGACGGCCGGTCGCGGCGGTCTCCCGAATCTTCTGGCCGAGACCTCGATCAGGATGCCCAATGCCCGGTGCTACATTCTTCAGAAGAACTGGCGCTCCCATCCGGCCATAGTAAATTGCGGCAAGCTCGTGGTGCAATCCATGGCTTTCCGGATGATCGCCAAGGACGTGCAACCGGCAAGCACCCAGAAGGGAAGGAGCGCCATAATCGGCCCCCACGAGAGCAAGTCGGAGAAAGAAGAGTCCGACTGGGTAGCCAACGAGGTCTCGATTCTTCTGGACAGCGGCAAGCAGCCCGGCGACATTGTTCTCTGTTATCGAGATCCGCGCTATGCCTCGATTATCGAGGCAGCGCTTTTCCGCAAGAACATCCAGTGCGCCGCTACTGGACCAGTATCGGATGCGGTGCCCGACGAAGTCGGCGACGTTATGGCGTTTTTGCGTCTGGTCATGGATCCCGACGGTCCCAAGGCCAGGGAGTCCTTCGAGCGTATTTGCCAGCTTCGCTCTCGGGATCTGGATCAGAAGCTTTCCAAGCTCTCCACCACCATAGCCAGTTTCGCCGAAGCGAATAACCTGTCTTTTCTCAAAGCAATCGAGATCTATTACGAGGCCACAAAGGATCCTGCTTGCAAGGACCTGGACGACCTGGTGCGGATCGTCAGGACGATGAATCAGGAGTCGCTTCCACCGGCTGAGACGATCAGTATCCTCAAACGCACTCAGAAGCTCCAGGACATTTACAAGTCAGCGAAGATACCCTCCGGTGTCGTCTATAAGCCTCTGGAGAAAGTCGAGCAGATGGAGGAAGAGGCACGGGGCTATAAGAGCATCAAGGAGTTCATCAAAGCAAAAGAGAATCTGGCCATCCCGGGCAACGGCGAAAACGGTACAGCTGTTTCGATCAAGGGAATCGAGGATTTGCAAGGCGAGGAATATCCTGTAGTCTTCCTCACCGGTGTCGCTCAGGGTCTTTTCCCGGCAGACGATTGTCCGGACGTGGAAGAAGAGAGACGCCTGTTTTATGTCGCTATAAGCCGCGCGAAAGAACTTCTCTATATTTCCAATCCCCGGAAGTTCGAGGATAACCTGCTTATACCGTCTCCTTTTCTGGTTGAAGCAGAGCTTTTGAGTACGAAGGCATTTCAGAAAGCCGTCCAGGCTCGTCAGGAAGAAGCCAACCGGGCGCCAGAAGAGCCTCCGCAGCCGTCACAAGAGGAGCTTCTGAGAGCCGAAATCGAGCAGCTCGCCCAGCAAGAAGCCGCCCAGCTCAGGGCTCAGGAAGAAGCGGCGCAGCTTAAGGCGCAGCAAGAGGCCCAGCTCAGGGCTCAGGAAGAGGCGGCGCAACTGAAGGCTCAACAAGAAGCGCAGCTCAGGGCTCAGGAAGAAGCGGCGCAGCTTAAGGCGCAGCAAGAGGCCGAACTCAGAGCGCAGCAAGAAGCTCTGCTCAGGGCTCAGGAAGAAGCCGAGCTCAAGGAAGCGCAGCAGAGAGCGCAGCAGGAGGCGGAACTCAGGGCGCAACGGGAGGCCGAGCAGGAAGCCCTTTTGAAGGTTCAACAGGAGATTTCTCAGGCTGCGCAAGCGGAGAGGGAGCAACAGGAGAGAATTCAGAAAACCAGGCAAGAAGCGCAATTGAGAGCACTCTGGGAAATAGATCCTGCTGCTGCCTCTGAGCTCGAAGCGAAACTCAAGCAGGAAGAGGAGGCACGCGCCAGGGAAGCATCCGAGTTTCAGGTGCAACAGGAAGCCGAGCAACGGGCCCAGCAGGAGGCGCAGTTGCGCTCCCGTCACGAGGACCGGTTGCGGTCCGAGCGCGAGGCGGAGGTGCAGGCGCAACAGGACGCTCACCTCCAGATCATGAAGCAGGCGGAATTACTCAAAGATCAGCCCAGTCAAAGCGCATCCAGATCGCTCAAGTCGCTGGAGGAGGAGCTGGCGGCAATGACGCAGGTGGATGGCAGCACCAGCGAGATCATCAAGGAAGATGTATTCGATACCGAGCGTGGTGATTTTGTCCCGGGCGAAGCCGATGATGTTCGCAAAGTGGTCGATGAGCAGTTTTCTCTCGGCACCAAAGAGCCGGTTCAAGCCGGCGAACCTGACAAGAAACGCAAAGACAGGAGCGAGGGCGAGCAGGCTGAAAGACAGAGCAAGGCCAGAGAAAAGCTCAAGGAAAGAGCTAAGCGCAAGCAAGCCAAGCAAGAAGCGGCTGAGTCGACAAAGAAATCTGCTCCCCCGGAAAAAGAGAGAGCCGCTCCACCGCGGATGCCGGATATCATATGGGAAGCGGAGCCAGAGCCGATACCCGAGCCGGCAGCCGAGTTTGCACCAGAGCCTGCACCAGAGGCGATACCCGAGCCAGTAGCCGAGTCTGGACCTGAGCCGGCGCCTGAGCCTGTGACCGAGCCGGCGCCAGCAGCGGAGCCTGTTTCCGAGCCATCGGCAGAGCAACCTGTGCAGACCGGGAATCTGGATCAGTTCGGTGGAGGCCCTCAGGGAGTGACGTTGCATGGCTCCGGTAGAGGAGCGAGCAACTTCGTGGCGCCGCCGGATCCGTCCATCTTCAATGTGCAGCGCCGTCAGGAGCAAGCCCCTTCGCCTTCTACGGACGCTCTGGAGCCGCCTTCCTTCCCTGGTTCTTCTCAACCGCCACCGCCAGCAGTGCCGGCCGGTCAACCCCTGGTGCTTGAAGGATCCACTATTCCCTATTGCCCGCACTGCATGATCCAACTGGAAGCAGGCGCCCGCTTCTGTGGCGAGTGCGGCTATCAGATGGAAGTTCGGATTCCCGCCTGTCCGGGATGTGCGCTACCGGTTGAGCCTGGAGCGAAATTCTGCGGTGAGTGCGGCTTTGCTTTGAAACAGGCGCAATAGCCGGGTTCAGTGCGGTGTGACGGGAAAGTCGTCGATCACGGCTTTGCGGCGATCTTTCTCAGCCAGATTGTTTTGCCCGAGTCGGTCGTAGGCCCGGGCCCGGGCTTTGTAGTACGAGCTTTTGAAGTCGCAGAGACTGATGGCTTTGTTCAGGTCCGCCAGGGCCTCCCTGTCGCGATTGCAGGCGAGGTAGGCGAGCGCTCTGCCATAGAGCAGATCATGGTTTTTGTCATCGTCATCGATTGCTTTCGAATAGTCGGCAATGGCCTTTTCGTAGTCTTTCAGCTGGCAGGAAAGCCTGGCTCTTGATCTGACTGCTTCGAGATCATCGGGTCGGGCCTGAATTTAGACATCGAGATCGTGCACCGCTTCCTCGAATCGTTTGTTCGCATTGAGAGCCCGGGCTCTCAATTTGTAGTTGCGTACATCGCCGCCCTGATCGATCAGGTCGTCGAGGATTGTGACGGATTCTTTTGTCCGTCCGGTGGCGTCGAGAATCTGGGCTTTCTTCTGTTTGAGCTTTCTCGAATCGGGCTTGATCGCCAGGGCAGTGTCGATATCGTTGAGGGCATCGGTCAGGTGTCCGGTTCGCTCGAGACAGCGGGCTCGCATCTCCAGTACTTTGACATCGCCGGGGTCGAGCTTAAGACAATCGTTGAGGCAGGCAATTGCTGTTCTGTTTCTTTTTCTCTTGGTAAGCTTGGCAGCTTTCTCGATGAGCTCTTTCCGATCGAGTTTCTCGCCGGTCACAGCCGTATAGGATTCCAGGAGAAGAGGAGTCTTATCGGCTACTTCCGGGGGTGGCGCCTCCTTCTTCTCGATTGTTCTTGCTGTCTCGGGCTCCTGCCTGGCGGTGCATCCTGTGAGCGCTACTGTTGCAAGCAGGAGCGCCGCCGGAAGAATCAGGCAGTTTCGGTATTGCAGGGTTTGCGCTAGCTGTACGGAATGTGAAAGGCGGGGCGCCATCGAAAAAATCGCCTTTTTGCGTCTTCTGCCCGGGATGGCAAGATCTTTCATGTTGCCTTGAATAGTTTAGGGAAGATAAAGTTTCAGCATATTTCCTTTAGCTTATCCGGAACTCTACTTCCAGACTCTCTCCTAAATCTCCCCAGGTGTTGATCTGAACCTCTCGATCTATCAAACGGTCGACAGGCGAACCAGTCCCACTTGTCGAGTGAAGCGGCGCCAGACCAGACGAACCTCGCCTGACCTGACGTCGATTACCAAGCTTTTCGGCAACTCGGAAAGGTCTTTCTATGGACACTACCTCGAATCCGGTTTCGGAGGCTAAGTTCGTACTGGCCTTCGGTCTTGAGCAACAGTCCGCCAAGGACTTCGCTATCAATCTTGTCGAGTGGTCTTCTCGCAACCCGGGAGTACCGCTTCGCATCGACATCAACAGCCAGGGTGGAAACATCCTCGACGGCATCTTTCTCCGGGAAGAGCTCAAGCGTGTAAAGGCTGCTGGTCACAAGCTCACCATCGCTGTCTACGGACGCGCCGCATCCAGTGCTTCCTGGCTCATTCAGGTTGCTGACCGGCGCATCATCGGCGAGGACTCCTGGCTTCTCGTTCACGAAGTGAGCTCGCGCATGGAAGGGTCGCTCTCGGCTCTTCGTCGTGAGGTCAAGCGTGTCGAGCAGCTCCAGAACCAGACCATCGCCATGCTCTGCAAGCGTTCAAAGCTGACTCGCGAGCGCATTCTCAGCGAAATCGAAGGAGGCAACGATTGGTGGATCGATGCAGCTCTCGCCCTCGAGCTCGGTCTCGTGGACGAAATCGACTGCGACCCCCAGCCGTCGACCGAAACTTCGGCGAGCTGATTAGACTGGTTCCGCCATGGAGTGGGAATGTCCTTCCGGGCAGCCCACTACCATGGCGGAATTTCAGTCTTTTTTTGTTTGCTTGAGACACTAAAGCATATAGTAAGTATTGGGCTGAGTAGTTTCACCATTGTCCCGGGCCCGGTCACTGCCTATCCTGTCCTGGTGGATATCATTCTCTTCAACTCTTTTCTCAATTTTTCAGAGCTGTATCAGCAGCTCGCTTTCTGCTTCGTGATCCTCTGTCTGATCGTTTGTCTGGTCTGCTGGCACCAGTCTCGTCACGATTACTGAGCTCAAGCGTCGTCGCGATCTCGTATGGTGTAGCCGAAACCTTTGATAGTGGTGATGATGGACGGCTTGCCCAGGACATCGACTTTTTCTCTCAAGCGTTTGACGCTCTGTCTGACGGCTTCGGGAGATACTTCTGCTTCCATGGGCCAGAGCCTGTCCATGAGTGTGTCGGCGTCGAAAATATGATTCTTGTTACGGAGTAGGAAAACGAGAATGTCATATTCCTTCGACCAGAGGCGGATCTCCTTATCGCCCCGCTTGACCGTACGCCCTTCGGTGTCTACCACCAGGTCGTCCAGAAGCAGCTCGGAGGTCTTGAGCATGGGAGATCGGCGTAGAAGGGCTCTGATGCGGGCGAGGAGCTCCCGGGAGCTGAAGGGCTTGGTCAGGTAATCATCGGCGCCGGAATCGAGTCCCTGCTCTTTATCGAGGATCGTTGAGTTGCCTGTAAGCATGAGCACCGGAGTTGACCCGCCGGCCTGCCGGAAGCCTGTGCAGACCTGGATACCGCTCTTGCCGGGCAGGTTTACATCGAGAATGAGAAGCTCATAGACGAAAGTCTTGAGCATTTCTTCTGCATTGGCTCCATCTCTGGCCACATCGATGACATGCCCCTCGCTTGTAAGCAGTGTTTGAAGCTCCCGGAGCAGGTTGTCTTCGTCTTCTACGACTAGGATCTTGGCCATTCTTGTTTTGACAACGCTGGGCAATAACAGGCTAATTCTAGCGCAAGGAGACCGTGGGGAGATTGAGTTGATAGGAAGGCTTACCGGAGGCGCTCCAATAGGTCTTCAGAGAGCCATGCAATCGGCTTGCTACTTCGCGGCAGAGGGCCAGGGATACTTGATAGCTTATCCTGATAGCGGCTTCCGAGGCCGGCTCGGAGTCCGGTCCCTCCAGTTTGCGAAACTCGGAGGGCTCAACCCGGAAGAAAATTATGCCGGCAAGTTCGTCCAGCCCGATCACGATTTCGCAGGGTCGGTCGGGACGAGCCAGGTGAGCGTGTCTGACCAGAGCAGCGATTGTTCTGGGCAGGAAGTGTTCGTCGATCATGATACTGATATCGGTACTGGCTTCGAGGCTGAGATGGAACGTGATCTCCTCTTCCTTCAAATGTTGCCTCAGGTGCTTTTCTAGGCGACCCAGGCTCCAGAGGCTCAGGTCGATCTGGGCTTTCTGCTTCTGGAATCTGATCAGATCGATTAAATCGTTGATTGTAGCTATGACGTACGATATCGTCCCGTTAACGATGGTCAGATTTTTCTTCTGTTCGGGTAGCAAGTCCTGGCTGGCCATCAGCGTTTCTAGCTTCAATCTGGCTGTGGTGAGGGGGCTTTTGAGATCATGGCTGACCAGGGCCAGAAGCTCTTCGCGTTTGGCCTCTGCTTCTTTTCGTTTTCTGAGATCGTGAATGACACAAACAAAGAGCTCATCTTCGTTCGACCACTGCACCGACCACAGAGCTGGAATGGTGCCACCGGCCTTTGTGGTGGTCTCGTTCTCGAATATTGTTCGTGTACCGGTTCTCCTTGCCCTGTCCAGATGTTCGGCTGTATCTACGTGCCACTCTGGCGCCACAATATCCGAAATGGATTGATCGACCAGTTCTGTCGGTTTGAAGTCCCAGAGTTGCTCGCTAGAAAGGCTCAATCGCTTGAAACAGTGCTCGCTGTCCAGAGCGCAGATTACGTCTATCGAGTTGTTGAGGATTGCCTGATCGCGCTCCTCGAGATCGGCAAGGGCGCTGACCATGGCTCTGAAATTTCTGTCCAGGATTGCTATCTCATCGTCTCCCCTGAGTTCGGGAAGGAGCGGCTCCTGCCTGGCAAATCTCTCGGTGTTCTCTCTGACTGTGGATAACCTCTCCAGGATCATCTTGCTTATCAACAGGCACAGACCGATGGAGAGCAGCAGGCTCACTGATAGCGCGGTGAGCAGGAGAGCATTCATTCGATAAAAGAGATCTCGCTCCCGGACTTCTCTTTCTTTCAATAACTCGATCCGTTTGCCGATCAAATTGTCCACTTTCTCGAGCATGTTGATGAAGAGCTCATGCGCCTCTACTTTTTCCTTCAAGCTTTTAGTCGTTAACACTCTTGGTCCCCAGTGCACCATTCCGAGGCGCAGGCGATTTTTGTAGGAGAGCTGCTGGATTTCATAGATGTCTACATTGTCCACGCCTGCTTCTCGAGTTATTGTTTCGAGAGTCGAGAAAGCTTTGTTCGTGCGAGCGAACTTCACGTTGATGGCGTGCTTGGTGGTTGTTTCTCTGCCTTCCAAGAAACCGGCAGCATTGATGTAGTCGCTCATTGCTGCTCCGAAAACGTTTACATAGGCGGTGACCATTTCTCCATTTCGGCGGCGGTCGATTCTGGCTTGATCGATCTCGCCGAGAAGCTTTATTGAAAATGAGATGACCGTCAGCTCGAAAAGTAGCGGCAGAGCCAGCATCAGCGCGACTTTGGCGATTAGTGAGCCGGACAGTCTCATGGATTCACCGGCAGGTCGAACCATACTGTCGTCCCGCTCTTTCCGTCGCTGATCACTCCCATCGTGCCACCGTGACTCTCGACGATTTTGCGGGCGCCATAGAGACCGAGCCCGGACCCTTTGCCCTCTGCTGATTCAGAGCTGCCCAGCTGAGAGAACTGGTCGAAGAGCAAATGTTGCATGTTCGGAGCGATGCCGGGACCGAGATCGCTCACCTCGAATCGAGCCTGTTCGCCCCGGATCGTCACTGCGATTGTGATCGTTTCCTTTTCCGGGGTTACCTTGATAGCGTTCGAGAGAAGGTTGATGAGGACCCGTTTGATCTGGGCCGAGTCCAAATCGAGCTCGAGCGTCTCGTCGAGGCTGTTGTTTATCCGGATGGATTTGGCTCCGGCCAGAGCTTCGACCTCGGCGATACTGCTTCTGAGAATTTCCAGAACAGCTTGCCGCTCTCTGGCGGTGGTCAAGTCGGTCGACTCTCCGGCAATCGCCATGCCGAGCTTGTCCAGGAGCGCTATTGTGGCGTCGAGACTGGAGGCGAGAGCGGCTGTTTTCTCGTCCTGTTCGTTTCCTGATCCGAAAAAACCTGATCTAGCAAGATTGAGCCTCTGCTTCAATTCCTCTGTGATCAGGGCGCGAAGGTCTCTCGAGAGGACTTCGGTCTTTCGCTCGAAGTCGACATCATGAATTGTGCAGTATAGAAGACGATCTCGCCCGGACCAGCGCACAGACCAGGTGGTATCGAAAATGGTTCCATCTGCCTTTCGGAGCCTTGCCTCGAAAGAGCCAAATGAGGAGCTCTGCCGGATTTCTTCCAGATGACTGATGAAGATATCGCTTTCCTCCTCCGGCATGAGGTCCGTGATTCTATTCTTGACCAGGCTGACCGGGTCGAAGCCCAGTACTGTCTCGGCTGCGTTGTTCACGGACGCCAGCCGATTCTCGAGGTCGATAGTGCAAACTATGTCGCTTGTGTTCTGCTCGATTGCTTTTTCTATCCGGCGTCGGGCTTCCAGTTTTGCTGCCATATCCTCGAAGGATCGAACCAGGTCTCCTATTTCGTCGTCCGAACGCTGTCTGGGCTCTATGGAGCCCCCTCCCGCCAGTACATAAGACATCCGGGTGAGTTCTCCGAGCGGTCTGGAGAGCAGTCGGCGAAATGCAATCAGCCCCAGCAACGCCACCAGCAAGCTCATGCCGAGACTGAACCAGAGAAAGTTTCGAAAAAATCTCCGGATGGCGGCGTCATTTTCTTTCATCTCTTCTCGCCGGGCTCTTAGATCCTTCAAAATGGTTTCGGAGGCAGTGTCGATGTTGCCGGTGTAATCCTTGAGCTCGAGGTAGACAGCCGGGTCCATCGTTTCTCTGGAAAAATTTCCTAGCAAGCCGATTATCGCCGAAGCGCTATCGCAGATGGAATCGATTTCCTGGCCGAACTCTGGATGTACTTCCTTGATGGCATGGAAGCTCTCGATTTCCTCTTCCGAGCTTTTTCGCTCATTATCTGTTTCGGTACTCTTGGTGTTTCTTCCCGTGAAGCGCGAGTGAACAGCCAGGGAAAGATTGCGAACGGTGGAGGCGAGCACCGGAGACATGGAGGCAATCATAGAGATGGTCGATGTCTCGTTGAGGCGCTCGGTCTCTGCCGTGTTGAGCATGAGGGCGCAGGTGGAAAAGAGCGCCAGCTCGAAAGTCAGAGGAATGGCGAGAATCAGTAGGAGTTTCCTGGTGAGCCGGTGCTTCATTCCACCGATACGACAATGTGCTTCAGTGAGGGCTGAAGCACATTGTACCCGCTCGGGGGCAAAGCTTTTGTCAATGTCCGGTAGTTAGAACCAGACAGGCTTGGCGCCGGGCGGAACCTTGATTACGCCCTCTCCGGGCTTGACGTTGCGGGGACGATCCCGGTCGGTGGGCTTTTCGCCGTCCGGCTTGTTGTGGTCACCGGAGTTATCACAGTCACCATGTCCGACATTGACTGGAAAGTCCGAGGGCTTCTCCGGGGGTTTGCGGAGCAGGTCATCGGTGTTCGAGGGGCCGTCCGAGGGTTTGTCCGGGGGCCTGCGTATGGGATCGGTGTCCAGACTCTCCACTGTGTTTGCAAGAAGCTTCTGGATGGCTTTTTCGGCCTCCGAGCCGTTCTGGGCCGTCTTTCCGCCGTCTGTGGCATTGGAGTCATTGATGTTTCCCGAGTCCGGCCGGCAGTCGAGAGTGAGACAGGGCAGATTGTCGCTGGGGCCGGCGGTGCTCTGTTCTTTGTTGAGACTTTGCAGTTCCTGAAGATGGCCGCTAGAAGAGCCGATTCCGTTAGTATTGGTGAGCTGGTGGCTCTCGGCGGAGACAGCGCTTTGTTCGAATCGTTCTACCATGATAATTTCCTCTGTGGTTGTGAGTAACGGTGTCAAGCAGGGAGGGTGTAGTCACCGGATATGGGGTCCGGGTCGAAACGTCTTGACGTTCGAAACCGCCTGCCATGGGCACTCTCCATGGAGAGAGAGATGCTTGGAAGCTTTATGGTGGGGCTTGGCGAGCAATCTATTGTTTTAGCGTGACGTTCCTGTGACGCAGTGGTAAGTTATGCGGATACAGTCACCGGGACCGGAACCCCTTGATGAGCGAAGCTGGCGATAGGCACAAAAGTCAACTGGACGGGCTTCGTTGTTATGCCGTACTTCTGGTTTTCGTCTTTCATGCTTATCCCTGGGAAGTTTTCTATGTCGCTCACGGAGTGCCGTATTCTTATCTGGGCCAGCTCGGAGTCGAGATCTTTTTCGCTCTCAGCGGCTTTCTTATTTGCAAGATTCTCGACGGCCATGACAGCGGCGATCTCAAAAGTGATCTGAAAACCTTCTATATGCGCCGGATTTTGAGGATCATCCCGCTCTATTACACCTTCCTGACTCTCAATCTGATTTTCGGCAATCTACCTGATCCGGCTGCCTATTATCTGTTTACATTCAATTTCCGATTCTTCCTGGAGCATCGCGGGCCCCATGGCGAATGCTGGAGTCTCTGCGTGGAAGAGCAGTTCTATCTCCTCTTTCCCCTCCTGCTCCTGGGTACTCCTCCCCGCTGGCGAGTGCGGATGCTGGTTTCGATCCTTTTTCTGGTGAATATCTTTCAGTTCTGGTTCGACAATAATTTCAAGGACCTGAGCGAGCGGTCGTCCTATCTTCTGCCTTACTGCGCTCATTTCCTCATCGGCGGTGCCCTCGCTGCCTGTATCGATGCCCGTACGGAGGGCAAGAAGTTTTTCCGTTTCGACAACGAGATCTTGTTTTCGGCGGGGGCATTCTGCCTGATTCCGTGGTTCTTTCTGATTGCCCACCGTTTCGACTATGACTATCTCCGCTTTCATTCGTCGATTCTTCTCTTTCGCAGCATGGCGCTTTCCATGATGGTTTTCGGGCTCTGGCGAACAAAAAGCAGATGGCTGCTCTGGCCTTTCATCCAGAGACCGGTAGCTTATCTGGGCAGGATCAGCTACGGTTTCTATCTTCTTCACTGCACTTCTCTGGTTCTCGCCTATTACCTGCTGGACAAGTATTTGCCGGCAGTTCGGGATTGCGGATTCGGCCTGGCTTTTGTTTTCGCCCTGCTCTTCTCCAGCGTCTCCTGGTTCTTTCTGGAGACGCCATTCAACAACTTGAAGAAACGCTTTCCTTATGATCGAGCCGTCTCAAAGTAACGGTCTGCGGATTTTCTTCTTTGTCTTGCTGGCCTGGGAGGTGTTGAAGACATCACTGGCGGAGGTCAACTCTTTCAGGCCCGCAGGGGTGACGAGATCGACGGTAACGGGCAAGTCTGCCCTCGATGTCGTGATCAAGCCTACATGGAGATAGCCGCCGAGATCGTTATATTTGAACTGCAGAGGAATGCCGCCTTTTTCCGGGAGCCCGTAGAAGCGGCTCAAGATAGAAATCGCCTGGGGGGGCGCTTTGACATCGTTGGCGATGCACAGTTGAGCGCTTCTGATGAACTTGGAGTCGGCGAACTCACGCTCGAAATCTTTTTGCTGTTTGTCGGTGAAAGACTGGGGCGTTAGATAAGTGGTGGCAGGAAGCCCCGCTACAGTAGTGGTTCCTGTTTTCTCCAGCGGAAGGGAGGCCCAGCGCGAGCCTGTCGTATCGAATTCCGAGGGCGGTAGATAGCCGGTGAACTTTTCCAGAGGCACATTACAGGCAGTACGCGATCTTGTATCGAAGACACTGACTCGCCAGTCCGGAGCCCGGCTTACTGTCACCAGCCCGGCTGTCTTGTCGTCGATGCGAATCCCGTCCGGACGAATGGATACTTCCTGATCACCAAGCACTCCGCTGGTCTGACTCAGGCGCAGGCTCTGTTCCGCAGCGGAGACTGCGGAGGCACAGGCTAGACAGAGAGCAAGCAAGGTCAGGATAAAGCAGGAATTTCTCATTGTCTGCGAACTCCGGGTCGGCTCCTCAACTTTTCGATCAGAGCCTCGACTTGTTTTCTCGTATTCTCCTTTGTACCGGAATTGTCGATGATATGCCGGGAGCGACTGATTTTCTCTGCCTGGGAGAGCTGAGCTGCCAGGCGCCTGTCGGCGTCTTCCGCTGAGAGTCCGTCTCTTTCCACGATTCGTCTCTTGAGGGATTCCTCGTCGGTAAAAACAGTCCAGATCTCGTCATACTCGGATTCGAGACCGGCTTCGAAAAGCAGAGGCACCAGCACCGCTACCAGGCCGCTGGCTGTGCGGGCTTCGATTCGTCTGCGGCATTCGAGTATGGTAGCGGGGTGCACGATTCTCTCCAGGTCCCGGCGTGCCTCCGGGTCGGCGAAGACCAGCTGGCCAAGTCTGGTACGGTCGATGCCGGTTCGGCCATCCTGAAACTTCGTCACATTTTTTCCGAAGCGGTCGGTGATTGCCGCGATCACCGCCTGATCGCCTGCCAGCAGGTCATGAACGATCTGATCCGTGTCGATCACCGGTACGTCCAGATCGATGAGGATACTGCCCACTGTCGACTTGCCGGATCCGATGGAGCCGGTAATCCCGATTATGAATGGTTTTCTGGGGTCAGGCATAAGCTCTAGAGAGAGAGATCCTTGCGAGGAGGATTAGCGGCCCTGAACAGATACTGGCGGGCCAGAGTGGATGTGGTGACCAGGGGATAGGGAAGGATTTTGAGGCGGGACTCGCATCGCCCATCCGGAAGGGAGGCTATGGCGATGACGAACCAGGTCTTGTTCTCCATACCGGTCAATTCAACCAGGAGATGTCCCGACATGGTAGCCATGGCAGGCTTGAGACCAAGAAATTGTCCCTCCCTTATCAGGCTTGCCATGGCATCGGCAGGAGTCATGGTGAAAGTCTGGCTGAGGATCTTGTTGCCTGGTGGTCGGGCGAAAAGCTCGTTGGCTTGCAGGCGCCAGGCCAGGGGTGGCTTGTAGCTAGGCGAATAGGGCGGGGGAAGCGAGATGGAGCGCGGAGCCGGCGGTGGTGGCTCGGGCACATAGGGAATGATATTGCCGGCATTTTCCAGGGGTAGGGTGATGGACAGAACGGTGTCCTTCAGGTCAGGCACCACGGTATTGCCGGCTGCGGTGAGACCGCCGGTACCGACAGGCTGGG
Organism: Cyanobacteria bacterium HKST-UBA02; assembly: GCA_020431945.1. Next base: position 23,777 of record JAGQHH010000280.1, read on the forward strand.
GCGACACCTTCGGAGGGTTCAGGTCGATCACCGGCAAGGGAGCCGTTTGCATCAAGGGCCCGGAGGGAGAGTCGTCATCGAGAGCGGCTGTTGCCAGGGCCGGCACCATGGAGAAAATGCTCAGGAGCCCAGCGGCTATCAGCAATGTGAGAGGACGGATCATAGAAACGATGATAACAGGGAGCGGTCGCCCTTATCTTCCTCTTGAAAACTGTTGGATTCTAGGTAGAATAGAAGGGCGCAGATGGGTGTTCTCGATGTTTCGTAAGGCCGTTACCCTGGCCCAGTTGTCTCTAAGTCTGATCCTGACAATCGGTGCCATGTCCTTGATACAGCCCCCGGCTCGAGGGGCTCAGCTGACCGGGCTCGATCCTGTTCTCGGTCAGGGGCTCAAGCGCATGAAAGGCGGAGACTACAACGGCGCTGCCAGGTTCTTTCGATCCGCCGCCCTGGATAATCCGGAGGATCCTTTTTCCCGTTACTATCTAGCCAACTGTCTCGTTCATATGAAGAGGCATCCGGAAGCGATAGTCGAATACCGGCGGAGTTACGAGATCGATCCGTTCAGCACAGTGTCGGGATTCTGCAGACAGGCTCTGCTTGCCTATAATGTCGCGGTGCCGGACATAACCAGGCCCGGTCAGACTTATAAGGTCCTGGAGCCGAAATCGGACCGGCATGTTGAGGATGCGGTCTCGATGATCCGCAGGCAGGCAGCCGATGACAAGAATCGCAATGTCGAGTACGCCAATAGCCGCGCTGATAGCGCCATAAAACTGGGCGAGCGCAAGGCTCGAATCATCCTCGAAGATGCCGAACGCGAGGTCCAGGACATCATGGCGAACGGCACCAAGCAATACGATCCCCGGGGCAATCTTTTTTATCACAAGCTTCGAGAAGTCGATCAATATGTGGTCAAAGCCAAGGTAGAAGAGATACGAAGGAAAGCGAAAGCCCAGGCAGAGGAGGCGAGACGCGATGCCAGGGAGCGCTCTCTGGCTTACAAAGCCTGGTCGGAAAGTCGCAAAGACTCTCTGGATGGCGTGGCTGACAATCTCGAGAAGCAGCTGGTGAGCGAGAAGATTCGCAGGACTGGTGTCGCCCTCAACCCCGTCGGAACAGGCCTGTATGTCAGGAACTATGTAACCGATCCCAAGAAGCCCATACCGGTGGTCCGCCAGAGCGTCGTTCGGATTCTCGATCATGGCGCTCTTCCCGAGTCGGACATTGACAGGTCGAGCATGAGCCCGAGTCAGGAGCTCGAGCCTATCGAGTTCGGCGAGGACGAGAAGCCCATCAAACCGGGCTGGACCGTACGGGGAAGCAGGCTCCACTGAGGCGGGTCTGATTTTGCAGTACCGGATACGGTGCCAACCACCGGATTCGCCTTGATCGTCTCCCGGATTTTTTGCTTGTGGAAAATCATTTGACAGGGAAAAGCGGGTTTATTTATGATCCAATTAGTCTCGGTCTCGGACAAACTACAATAAAAAAGTTTTGTCCTACAAATATCGAGTTACCGGGGTTCCGGCTCGAGACACAGACGTAGACCTACGTAAGTAGGAAACGGCAAAGTGTTAAGGAGGTTCCCCACCTGGTTCTACCGGGTCAAAACTCGCTTATTGGTCCTTGGCTGAGACCACCTTTAGAAGAAGCGCTGTGCACCAGCTACATATCGAAAGCAAAGAAGGCACCGAATTTCTCGGCTCGGCGCTGGCTCGCCAGATCGAGCGCCATGCCCTCATTCTTCTCCGGGGCCAGCTCGGCGCCGGCAAGACTGCGCTGGTGCAGGCGGTAGGGCGCGGGCTTGAGGTCGAGGAAGCAGTCACCAGCCCGACTTTCACTCTGCTCAACGAGTATGACTCGGGCCGACTGCCCCTCATACATATTGATCTCTATCGGGTGGGGGAGAGCATCAACAGATCTCTGGACCTTTCTCTGGATCTTTTCGTACTCGAGTTCGAAGAGTTGCTGGCCGGCGACTCGATAATCATGATCGAATGGCCGGAGTTCTTTATTGTGGACGGAGCCAGTTATCTGGAAGGACTCGATCGACTGGAAGTCAAGATCGAGAGAGGTACTGAAGAGAAAATGCCCGAGAATTCGGCACGTAATGTTTTTATTTCAGCAAAAGGACCAGCTTCAGAAAAATTGTTGACCGGCCTTATCAATAATCTGGGCGGCGGATCAGGGGTCAGCGTTGTTGCTTTTAGCGAAGGTTAAAAGCGCCGAATGTCGGATCTTTTTTTTTGGGGTGCATAGCGACCGTGATATACTCGTGCGTCGCCAGCATATCTTGACAGCATATAATGTAGAGATCTTAAAAAGTAATGGGTAAATCACTCGTAATCGTCGAATCGCCTGCCAAGGCAAAAACCATAAGTAAGATTCTGGGACGGGAGTTCCAGGTAAAGGCATCGGTGGGTCATGTCCGCGACCTCCCGCGCAACCGTCTGGGCGTAAACGTCCGTAAGAATTTCGAGCCTCAATACGAGGTTCTAAGGGAGAAGGAGCCGATTGTCGCCGAGCTCCGGGAAGCAGCCCTGGAAGCCGACAAAGTCTTCCTGGCCCCTGACCCTGACCGTGAAGGTGAAGCCATTGCCTGGCATCTTTCCGAGCTTCTAGAGCTTCCTGACTCGAAGCTCCATCGTATCGAGTTCAACGAGATCACCAAGGACGCGGTCATGGCGGCGATCAAGCGCCCTCGCCAGATCGACAAGCGTCTGGTGGACGCCCAGCAAGCCAGACGGGTGCTCGATCGCCTTGTGGGTTACAAAATCAGCCCGCTTCTCTGGCGCAAGGTAAATGGACGTTCTGCCGGGCGTGTCCAGTCTGTGGCAGTGCGACTGATCTGCGAGCGCGAGCAGGAGATCCAGGATTTCAACCCGCAGGAATACTGGTCCATCAAAGCCGAGTTCTTGAAGAACAAGTCCAAGAAATCTTTCATAGCTCCTCTGGTGAAGTGGAAAGGCAAGCGTGTCATAGCCGCATCGGATAAGGCTACGGCCCAGACCATTGTGATCGGTAACGAGAAGACCGCCAAGGAAATTCTCAGTGCCGTCAAGAGTGGCGAATTCACAGTCTCTTCGGTGACCCAGAAATCGAGCGAGCGGAAGCCGCAAGCTCCTTTCATCACCTCCACCCTGCAGCGGGAAGCAGCCAACCATATCGGTTTCCCTGTGAAAAAGACCATGCAGGTCGCCCAGTCGCTCTACGAAGGGATCGAGCTCGGCTCCGAGGGACCGGTGGGTTTGATCACTTATATGAGAACCGACTCCACCCGGGTCGCTAATCAGGCCCAGGAAGAGGCTCTCGCCTATATCGAGAGCAAGTTCGGGAAAGAGTACGTGCCTGCCAAGCCCCGGGTCTACGCTCGCAAGGGCAAGTCGGTCCAGGACGCTCACGAAGCCATCCGTCCTACTTATCCGGAGAAATCGCCCGAGAAGATCAAGCAGTATCTGAGCAATGACCAGTTCAAGCTTTATAAGCTCATCTGGGAAAGATTCATGGCCAGCCAGATGGCTTCCGCCAAGCTCCAGACTCGTACTGTGGAGATCTCCTGTGGTGAGGCTGTTTTCAGAGCTTCCGCCACCGAGAAGACTTTTGCCGGTTTCACCATTGTTTACGATCGTCCTGTGAAAGCCCAGGAAGGCGAGGATGATGATGATGGCGCCGAAGGCGTATCGGAAGAAGCGGCAAATCTTCCGGAGCTCAAGAAAGGCGAAGAGCTGAAAGCCAAAGAGATTCATCCGGATCAGCATTTCACCCAGCCGCCCCCTCGCTACTCCGAAGCTTCCCTGGTGAGGACCCTCGAAGAGCTGGGCATCGGCAGGCCGTCTACTTATGCCGCCACGGTGGCGACGGTGATCGACCGGAAATATGTGTCCCGGGAGAAGAAAGTGCTTTCGCCGACCAAGCTCGGTCAGGCTGTCAATCAGCTTCTTGTAGAGCATTTCGGCAATGTCGTCGATGTCGGTTTCACCGCGGACATGGAATCCAAGCTCGACAAAATCGAAGAAGACAAGGTCGACTGGCATGGGATGCTCAAAGACTTCTACAAGCCTTTCGGCGAGACCCTGAAAAAAGCCGAAGAGAACATGAATAAAGTCGTGATTCTCTCCGACCACAGCTGCCCGAAATGCGGTCAGCCCATGGCTATCCGGAGCTCTCGCTTCGGGCAGTTCCTGGGTTGCGTGGGCTATCCGGAATGCAAGACCAAGATCGCCCTCACCAAGGATGGCGAGCCTGTGCCCGAGGACCGTCCCTCTGACGAGAAGTGCAATACCTGCAGCTCTTCCATGATCATTCGTTACGGACGTTACGGCGACTATCTCGCTTGCAGCAACGATGAATGCAAAGAGCAGCGCCCGATCCTGAAGACGACCGGGGTGGATTGTCCGAGACCCGGATGCGGCGGACTGATCGTCGAGAAGAAGTCCAGGCGCGGCAAGGTCTTTTATGGCTGCAGCAATTATTCGGCCAGCCAGTGCATGTCGGCTTACTGGTACCCGCCCCTGCTCTCGGGCGGTCCCAAGGGAGACAACAAGTGTCCCAAGTGCCAGGCCATATTGATCTACAAGACTCTCAAGCGTGGCGATCGAATCCAGTGCTCCGACAAGGAATGCGATTTCGTCGAGCTGGCTTCTGGTAAAGAAGTACACGCCTAGGCTGGAGTGCTTGTCAGGATAACGAGAATCCAGTCCTCAGGGGCTGGATTCGTCTCATGGCAACGGTTTTTTCGTCTCGCGAGCCAGGCATCTTCAGGAAGTATTCAAGAAAGTCAGGAGCATTAGCGGATTTCGACACGTTCTAATGGTGTTGTGGGTGTTAGAATGTATCTAATCTAAAGACCCCTCAGGGAGAGCCATACCGCCATGTTTGAACGGTTCACAGAAAAAGCGATCAAAGTAATCATGCTCGCGCAGGAAGAAGCGCGAAGACTTGGTCACAATTTTGTGGGCACCGAGCAGATTCTGCTTGGTTTGATCGGAGAGGGCACAGGAATCGCTGCCAAGACCCTCAAATCCATGGGTGTCAATCTCAAAGACGCCAGAGTCGAAGTCGAGAAGATCATCGGTCGCGGCTCCGGCTTCGTGGCAGTGGAGATTCCTTTCACTCCCCGGGCCAAACGTGTTCTGGAGCTCTCCTGGGATGAAGCCAGACAGCTCGGTCACAACTATATCGGTACCGAACACCTGCTTCTGGGCTTGATTCGCGAAGGAGAAGGCGTAGCCGCCAGAGTCCTGGAAAACCTCGGTGTCGATCTCACCAAGGTGAGAAGCCATGTGATCAGGCTCCTGGGCGAGAGTGGCGCCTCTACCTCGGGCTCATCCACATCGACATCCACCGGCAGATCCAAGACACCGACCCTGGACGAGTTCGGGCTCAACCTCACCCAGGCAGCCCAGGAGAATCGTCTCGATCCAGTGGTCGGTCGTGAAAAAGAAATCGAGCGGGTTATCCAGATCCTCGGCCGTCGTACCAAAAACAACCCGGTCCTCATCGG
>JAGQHH010000281.1 GCA_020431945.1 Cyanobacteria bacterium HKST-UBA02
AGTCAGATTCGATCTGCCCTCGCGGTCGGCGAAGCGTTTGAGACCTTCGCAGAGACCCTGATACATCAGCTCGTGCTCACCGTAGGTGAACCGGAAGCCGTAGGGCTCGAAGAAGCGTGCCACGTTGAACCAGCTGGGAACCGCGTCGACGCGGTTGTAGCCGAGCTCGGTGAGGAACTTGATGGCATTCTCGACGAAGAACTGCGGCACACCCTTCATGGGTCTGGCGCTCTGCCAGGGACCGCGGCCGATGTGGAAAGCCTGCTCCCAGAGCGGGAAAAAGACGTCCGGATCGAATTGCTTCCAGACATAGTGGTCCGGGTCCGCGATGAAGTGACCGAGAGTGCCTTCGATGTCGAGGCCGTCCAGGTAGGTGTGCGGGTCCCAGGAATAGATGGAGAGCTCGCAGGCAAGGAAGCCGGGACCGGGCAGGCGATTGCAGGCCGGGTCCCGGTTCGGATAGAAAGTCAGGGGAGAGCTTTCTTCGGTGCCGTCGAGCTGGCGGTCGCGAATGGCGCACATGAGGATCTTGTCCTCCTTGTACCATCCCTCCATCAGTACCCTGATGCCGTCATTGCGGACGAGGATCCGTCCTTTGCCGTCGGCGCTGGTGAAAGCGTGGGATACAACACCGTCGGTCTCGCTGACTACCGGTTCGGCTTCGGAAAGCACGATTCCAGTCAGGTCGAAGACCGACGGATGAATAAGCCGGGAAAGAATCTGGTCGACAGGGACCAGAGATAACTTGCTTCTTGGGGTCATCTTATTCTCCGGTTATAGAGTTATGACAGACTCAACCGGCTTGGCGCGGGGCAAGCGGAGCGGGCCTGTGATTGAGCAGTAAAAGAGAAACTTGCTTGGTTTCGTACCTTGTCGAAAGAAGTAAAAAAAGAGTCGGTATCTAACTATCAAAGAGCTTTCAAGGAATTCAATGTTGATCGGGTAGTCATGAGGATTCCCGCCGGGACAACCGGTCCGGGTCGAGCCCGTTTTCCGGCTCGCCTCAATGCTTTTCCCGGATCATCCCGGGTTCTCAATTTCCTGTTTCTGCCCCGATCGCTGTATCCGGCACAGGATGCCGGTTTTGCCGATTCTATATTGCGGTAGTTTGCGCAAGTGGCTAAACTGCGCTAGCTATCAATTGCCTGTTACATTGCTACATGCAGCTTTGTAAAACTAGCTTCTGGAAAGGGTTTCGGGGCTTTTTGACGGTTCGGGCTCGTTTCTGCCAGGGTGCAGATCTCAACTTCTTGATAAGCCTGAGCAGTAATTAAGAGAGACCTCGTTGAGTATATCCCCTTTATGTACCTAAGGTGACAGTCCATTTCTCGAACTCTCATCAAGACAGGCTATCTCCCGAAACAAAGACCCTGTAGACATTCTAAGCCCAAAGCACTGACCTCGAACCGTCTTTTGTGATGGCTGTGGTCTGTCTGGTATCGAGCAAACGAGAAATGTGGAAGTGCAGTTCACCTTTTGGTGACCAAGGGACGAAACCGGCGTCGCGACAGTACAGGGGAACCAGCTCATCGAGTGTGGTTCTACCGACCAGTCGCAATGCCCGGTCGAGTTCAGGAGTTCCATGGAAGGAAATCGACGATGCTGCCAGTGGTGGCATCCTTCTCGACCCTCCCTGGTCGTTCAAAAATCTAACCTCGGAGCAATCCGAGCCTGGAAGAGGTCTTCAATGAAAGCAAAATTCACTATCTCCCCGCTGCTCAAAGCGGGTGGTGAGCCCGGCATCGAGCGAATCGAGACGCCGTTGCTCATGTTGACGAAGTTCTCCGGGATGGGCATGCCCGATGACCTGAAGCCGCTCATCGATGCGAGCGACGGTGTCATCGAGCGTCGGCTGAAAGCTCGCGGTTTCGGCGGTAATTCCGGCGAGCAAGTCTGCATCAATCTGGGTGCCGACTGCGCACAAGACCGCGTTCTGTTTGTCGGGATCGGCAAGGCGCAAAGCTTCTGCTGCGCAACCGTGCGTGAGATGGTTACCAATGCCGTCGAACGTGCAGTGGCGCTCAAAGTCAATCGCCTGACGATTCCCGTCATTCCGAACCGGATCACGCAAGGGAGCATGAAGCTCAAGGGAACCGCGTCTTTGATCAAGCGAGTCGCCAGCAGGGTGCTCGAATCGAAGCGCGGTGACGGAACCCTCGAGATCGAAATCGCCTGCACCCCGCAGGCCAAGCGATTCCTCGAGTCCGGTCTGCAGTGCAAGATCGACCGCAAGGACTGCGGCGATCCCTGCGCCAAGAGCAAGTCTCGGAGCTGATTGTACGCAGGACTATCCGCAAGCCAGGGACGTTTTCGCGAGACGTCTCTGGTGGGTAGCGCCTGCAGTCTGACAGAGCACAGGATTAGATACCGGACTCCACATCCGGTATCTATTCTCTGTGTTTTGTCTTTCTGTATTGTTATACTAAAACAAATAGTAGAAATTCGAACAAAAGAGAACGACGAAGAAGACAGGGCTCGGACCCCGTTCGACTTCGTCGTTCAGCTGGAAGGGCGGGGCGATGTCGGGAAGCCGCGATGCGTGCATCGACGGCGAGCCCCGGCATCAACCTTCCACCATTTTGCAGAGCACCATAACCATCACGCCGACCAGCATCATGCCGGTCTGGATGAGGGAGCGCTTGCGGTTGTTCTCCTTCTGGAGCTGAGGGATGAGACCCGAAGCAACCAGATAGATGACGATTCCGGCGCCGACAGGCGTCAGGTAGACCGGCAGCTTGTGAATCCAGCTACCGCAGAGGAGCACCAGGGAGGTGCCGAGAAGCGCCACCATTCCGGAGAGGAAGTTGATGAGAACGGCTTTGCCGCGGCTGAAACCAGCAGCGACAAGGATGCCGAAACCACCGAACTCCATCGGAATCTCATGCAGGATGATCGCCGTGGTCATCCCGATCCCGGCAGGGATTGAGGTGAGATAGGCGATACCGATGAGAATGCCGTCGGTGAAGTTGTCCAGACCGTGGGACAGCATGCTCATATGCCCGGTGGGGTGGATGTGCCTGCTTTCCTGATGGTCGTGACCATGGTCGCCGTGTTCGTGCCCATGATCCTCATGCTGCTCGCCCCGGGCTCCCAGGTCGTGGAAGTGAGCGCCGGAGTGATGGCAGCTCAGGTTGAGCACTTTGTTGAGCATGAAGCTCAGGAGGAAACCGCCGGTGATGAGCAGGGAGACCGAGAGGGAAGAGATTTCTCCCTCGGTGACATGCTCGAATGCTTCGGGAAGAATGTGGACGAGTCCGTTCCCGAGCATGGCGCCGGTGGCGAGAGCGACGACGAAAAACATGAGCCGGTCGAGGGTACGGCGGCTCAGATAGAGGGCCGTTACGGCCGTCAGCGAGACGAGACTGATTGACAGCACGCTCGCGATTGCATAGATGCCGGTATTCATAGCTAATCCTCGTTGTTTAAGGTTAGAAGATTCAGACCGGGTGGGTTTCGGCTCGTGCACTCGCAATCCAGGTTCGGACGGACCCAGACAACTGCCTGTAAGCAATTGATCTGTGTCTTGAACTGGTGCAAAGAGATAGAGTTTCTGCCTTACCGATATCTCTGAATTCAAAAGGTGATATTCAACCTGTAACAGAACCTCTTGACAGAGTCACTATCGGAAAATCCGGATCAGGCAAGAGTTAAGGTGATGCCCGGGGCTGCCATTCAGGCAGCTCCGGGCTATTTCGAGAAAAGGTCGGCTGTTCAAGGGTTTCTGGACTCAAACCTCTACAGCTTTCGCAGTTCGCGTAAGCTTATTGTTCGAGCATTGCCAGAGCCGAGGCCGCCAGGAGGGCAGCCCCCACCGGCAGGCAGTTTTCGTCGATGTCGAAGGTAGATGTGTGCAGCATTCTCTTGTCCCCCTCGATCTGGGCTCCGAGGCAGATGAAACAGGAGGGGAACTGCTCGGACAGGAAGCTGAAGTCTTCGGCGCCCATCTCCATATGGGCTTCTTCCACAGCCTCCTGGCCCAGCATCGCTGTTGCCACGCCGTCCACCAGCTCGACAACAGCGGGGTCGTTCTCGACCGCCGGATTCTCGCTTATATAACGGAGCTCATGTGAGCCTCCCATGAGGTCCGCCATCCCGGCGATATTCGCGATCTCGCGCCGAATCAAATCGCCGGTTTCTTTGTGGAAAAATCGCACGGTCCCGGTGATCTCCACCGAATCAGCTACGATGTTGGGGCGGAAGGTCGAGCTCCTGATACCGCCCACGGTTACAACCGCCGGGGAGAGGGACGACTTCCGGCGCGCGGTGATGGTTTGAATTGCCTGTACCATTTGAGAGGCCACTACCACGGCATCGACCCCCAGGTGGGGCCAGGCTCCATGGGTGCCTTTCCCCTGCACTTTGATGTCGAAACGATCGCAGGCTGCCAGGAGAGGTCCCGGGCGGAGGGCGATCTTGCCGGTGGCCAGATCCGGAAAGACATGCAGAGCCACGACTTTTTCGACATATTCGAAAGCACCATCCCGGATCATCAGGGTGGCTCCACTGATTCCGTCTTCGTTGGTGTCTTCTTCGGCGGGCTGGAACACTATGCGGATCCGTCCTTTCTCCGGGGGATTCTCGGCAAGGAGCCGGGCCGCACCCAGACCGCAGGCTGTGTGGGCGTCGTGTCCGCAAGCGTGCATGACCCCTTTATTGCAGGAGTCATAGCCGGTGCCGTTCGTTTCCTCGATGGGAAGAGCGTCCATATCGGCTCTGATAGCGACGGTCCTGCCCTCGCCGATATCCACCGTGACACCGGTGTTGCCGACCCCCACCCGGGGAGAGAGCCCGAACTCCCGCAAACGCTCGGCTACGAAGTCGGCGGTTTTGCTTTCTTTGAAGCTCAGCTCGGGGTTGGTGTGGATGTGACGGCGGTAGGTGATGAGGTCGGAATGTATTGCCCGGGCTCTTTCGAGAAGATCGCCGGCCCTGGTCTTTGTGGATGAGGTCATGATGGTGTCTCGGAAGCTATATGGAAAGCATATTCTATGACCTGGTCACCAGATTTGTCATCGGCGCTCGCGCATCTCGCATAAACGTGTCGATCTCCGGAAATCGCCTTGTCAAGCGGGAGTAGAAGGCTGTGATGGACCTCCCGATGGCTCCTGGCAAGGGCGATTTCCCGGTCCCTGCCCGAAGGTTGTCGAGGGGATTGCTTTCGGAAATGCAGAAGTTCTTAACGCAAGAAAGAGTTATTTAGAGCAACCGTACTCGTTTCATGTTGCTAGACATTATGCGTTCTCATGTCTTTCATCCTCCCAGGATTCTTCTACCAAGTTTTTCCAGAGCGTTCCTTCAACCCCTTCTAGAGCAACTCTTTCCGGCATGACCGGAAGAAAGGAGTATCGTGAGAAGCACGACGTTCCTTCCGGTTGCCCGAGCCGAGCTCATGCCCACGCCTATTGCGATGGCGAGCGACGCGGCAATCTGGAAGCATGCTGTTACGCCCATGGTCCGAGCCCTGCTTGGACCGATAGGGAAAGGTTTTACTCGTCATTGTGAAACGACCGAAGGGTTGTTCACCGGCGACGAGACCAGCAATCTGAACGGCTGGTCGAGAGCCGGCGATCAAGGCGAGAGCAAGTCGGTGAGGCTCCCTTACCTTGCCACTTATTACCGCACCGGTAATGGTGCTTTCATCGTCAAGCGCGATGCCGTCAAAATCAAGGCGTTCGGCTGGTACGGCGATGTTCTCTCCGGCAAGCCCGGCGAGCTGATTTTCAGTTTCGGCCTCCGTGATCGCCGTTATGATGGCACCCCCCGCGCCAACGACACGGCGCTCCTGGATTTCCCCTATGACGAGCCGCAGAACGTCCCGCTTCTCATCGACGGCAAGCAGCTCTCGGGGACCTCTCTCGAGACGTCGCTCTATTCGTACTTGCCGGGCACCGGCATAGCCAGGGCTTGCGGTGACGAAGTCCTCGAGGACTTCATCGCCCATCCCTTCACCTACCTGGACCGTCCGGAAGAATTCCTGCGCCTTCTCTTCGTGGCCTGGAACACCGGACGTTATCCCGGTCAGGTGGCTGTGCCTATCTATGATGTCGGCAAGCAGGCTCATGCCGCTTTCGAGGCGGTAGCGAATCTCTGCCGTTACGACTTCCTGGAGACGGCTCCGAGCCATCTGCATGTCTACGGCTGGAACGGAGCGAAAGGCTATGTCTGCTCGGACAGCCGTCTGGCTGCCACGATCAGGGACTTCCAGGAACGAGCCGCCGCTCTCAAAGCCAGGGTCAACCTCTCTCGTTTGCAGGAGTCCTGGCTCTTCGTTCTGCAGAGTCTCCGCCCGGTGGAGCTCATTCCCGAGCCCTACTACCTGGGCGGACCGACATGGCCGCAGAACAACATCGACCAGAACAACCTCTGGCTCTATAAGCCCCTCAGCGAGAAAGCGAAACAACAGGTCGCTTCCCTGAAGGCATCAGCCTGAGCTTTGCGAGACCGCGACCAACCAGAAGAAGGGAGCGGTCTCGTTTTCAACCTCATCGAAACATCAAAGCAAGGAGCTCAACATGCGTAAGCTCATCGGAATCCTCGGCAGCATCGTCGGTTCGATCGCGGCCTTCCTGGTCCTCAATCTGATCGTCCTCGGCACCGCCGCCAACTTCCCCGGCATCATCATCGGGGGCGCCATCTTCGGCGTCATTCTCGGTGCCGCCACGGCCGTGTTCGACAGCGGTCCCGCCGTCTCCGGCGCCCGCTGCGTCTCGGTCAGTGCCATCGCTGCCGCCGTGCTTTACATGGTCTTCTTCGTCCTCACCGTCCGCTTCAGCGACGGAGCCATGGTCAGCAAGTTCAGCATGCCTGAGCTGGCTGCCGCCATCGCTTCCATCGTCGCTGTCGGCGGTGTCAGCGGATTGATCTACAGCCTCTTCGCTCGCAAAGCGATCAAAGGCTGAATCTTACTGCCGGGAGGTCGCGAAATTAGCGACCTCCCTCTCCTAACCCAATCAGGAGCTGATATGAGCCTCAAGAACAAAGTCATTTTCATCACCGGAGCCTCACGGGGCATCGGGCTGGCAATCGCTCTGAAAGCCGCCCGGGATGGCGCCAAGATCGCCATCGCCGCCAAGACGGAAAGCCCGAACGACAAGCTGCCGGGCACCATTTACAGCGCCGCGGAAGAAATCAAAGCCGCCGGCGGTGAAGCCCTTCCCCTGGTCGTCGACGTCCGGAGCGAAGAGCAGGTTCAGGCGGCAATCGACAAAACCGTCGAAACCTTCGGTGGTATCGATATCGTCGTCAATAACGCCAGCGCTATTCAGCTCACAGGTACCGAAGCGACCACAATGAAGCGCTTCGACCTGATGCAGAGCGTCAATGCTCGTGGCGTCTACCTGGTCTCCAAGCTTGCTCTTCCGCATCTGCGCAAGAGCGCCGGGGCCGGACGTCATCCGCATATCCTCAACCTCTCGCCGCCCCTCAATCTCGATCCGGGCTGGTTCGGTCCGCACCTGGCCTACACCATGTCCAAGTACGGCATGAGCCTTTGCACCCTCGGTCTGGCCAATGAGCTCAAGGCCGACGGTATCGCCGTCAACTCGCTCTGGCCCGAGACCGCCATCAACACTTCGGCGGTGCGCAACCTCCTGGGCGGGGACGAGTCGGTGAAGCGTGCCCGCCAGCCCGAGATCGTGGCTGACGCCGCTTATCACGTCCTCACCAGCGAGGACAAAGAGCTGACCGGCAAATTCCTGATCGACACCGAAGTTCTGAAGTCGAAGGGCGTCGAGGACTTCACCGCCTATGCGGTGGATCCCGAAGCGAAGCTGATCAAGGATTTCTTCCTCGGCGAGCCTCCGAAGCACATGCCGGTTCCGGTGGTGGTCCACAAAGAGACCGCCGCGGCACCTGAGACCGGAGAGGAGAAAGCACCGAAGCCGGTGTCGTATCCCTTCAAGGCCTTCTCGCTGACGAGAGACAGTCGGGGCGTCGCCAGGCTTACCCTCAACAGCCCGAAGCGAGCCAACTGCCTGACCCTGGCGTTCTTCGAGGAGCTGCCCGGCGCCGTTGCCCGACTCACCGCCGACGGGACGAAAGTCCTGACCATCACAGGTGAGGGCAATCTTTTCAGTGCTGGAATCGATCTCGGTGGTCTGGGCAAGCTGCTTCCGGAAAATATCTCCGGAGTGGCTGAGCGTCAGGCTGTCACCGATGCCATCCTGAAGATGCAGGCGGCCTTCGGCTGTCTGTCCCAGGCGCCCTTCCCGGTTATTGCCGCGGTGAATGGACTCTGCCTGGGCGCCGGTCTCGATCTGGTCTCCGCCTGCGACTTCGTCCTCGCGTCTCGCGGCTCGCAGTTCGCCATCGAGGAGATCAATGTCGGTCTCATGGCTGACCTGGGCAGTCTTCAGCGACTGCCGGGCAAGCTTCCGGAAGGTGTCGTTCGCATGCTCGCCTTCACCGGCCAGCGTCTTTCGGCGGACGATGCTTTCAAGCTCGGTTTCGTCACCATGCTGGTGCCGGACCGGACCGTCCTTCTCAATCGTCTCGATGAGATGGCTGCCGGTATCGCTTCCAAGTCGCAGTCTGCCATAGCTGCTTCGAAGCTGGCTCTGAACTTCCGTCTGGAGCACGGTCTCGAGCAGTCCCTGCGTCATGCCGCTCAGATTCAGCCGGCTTATATCGAGCCGACTGTGGTCAAAGCCGGTATCGCGCGCATTCTCGCTGCCCTGACCCGGAAGTCCTGATCGTCTGATCGATCGAGTTCATTGAATTCGGGGCTGCCCTTGCACGCTTTGCGAGCAGGGCAGCCCCTTCTTTTTTTGCTGTACTACTAATTGTGTTAGTAAGGTCGATTACGAAGCTCGCGGAGCGGATTAATCTGGCAGTATATATTTCTTAAGGTTGTAAAGGGGATCTCTTTCTGATCTCTCGAAATCATTCACTCATGTGACTATCGAGCATTTTCTCTTGCTCAATTTGTTAAGTTGTCAAGATGCTATTGCTCTTTTCTCCATGAAACACCAATAGTCGAGATATCTTCCGCCATTCACCACCAGAGAAACGCTAAACCAGCCAGGGTAAGAGTCCACGAGTACGAGTAACCGGTGTTCGGCATCTTCGGATGCTTCGGGAGCTGGCGCGCGTGTGGTGATGAGGCTTCGTGCCTCGCGGCAGATATGTGAACACAAAGGACTAGCAATGCAGTATGTACTGCCGACGATCGGCGCTGCTTTCGGATCGGTGGGAGGGTGCTACCTTCTCATCTTTCTTGGCGCCGGTTTCATTCTTCCGGCCGAATGGATCTTCCTGTGTCTCGGAGCTCTGACCGGTTTCCTGGTCTCGCTCATGATTCACTGGCGGTATGCCACCATCGCAAGCTCGGCGCTTGCCGGTGCTTTCCTCGGCGGTGTGGTGGTGCCTTTCACCGGAATTCTCGTCATCATCATGGAGCAGGAAGGCTTTCACCCTCTTCTTCTGGGCAGGCTTTTCTTCTACATGACCTTCACGCAAGGAGCTGCCGGCATCTGCTATCAGCTTCTCGCCTGGTACACCGAAGACTCGGGGGTCGACGGCAAGTGATGACGAAATCGTCTTTAGCGGCGAATCATCGCCGCATTCCATCTCAAAGAGGGATTTGAGAGATGTCCAAAGAGAACAAAGTTCCGCCTCAGGATGAGGCTTTCGCCCGTTATCTCGGTCATGTCCGCCAGGAGTCCATGCTCACTCCCGAGGAGGAGCAGGCTCTCGGTCAGGCAGTGGTCAACGGAGGACCGGGTGCCCGCCGCGCCAGAGACAAACTGGTGAGCTCGCACCTGCGCCTGGTGATCAAGATCGCCAAGAAGTTCGGGGGCACCGGACTGCCTTTCGAGGACCTGGTCCAGGAAGGCAATGTCGGGTTGATCAATGCTGCCGAGCGTTTCGACCCCGGCAAGGGTCGCTTCGCCACCTACGCCTGGTGGTGGATCCGGCAGGCGATTCGTCAGTACGCCATCGACAACGGCCGGACGATTCGCATCCCCACCACCCGGGTCCGGGAGATTCAGAAGCTCAATGCCACCATCAAAGAGCTCTCTGCGTCCGGTGAGACCCCCACGGCCGACCAGGTCGCGGTGGCCATGGGCGTGGACCTCGAGACGGTGCATGACCTGCTTCTCTTCTCCCGGGAGCCGGTCTCGCTCAACACCAATATCGGCGACGGCGACACCGAGCTCGGCGAGCTCGTTGCCGACGTCAATGCGGTGGACCCGGAGGAGGCAGCTATCCAGGCGAATCTCGAGGAGATTCTCCGGGCTGGTATCGACTCCCTGCCCGAGCGGGAGAAGCACGTGCTGACGCTGCGCCGTGGTCTCAACGGCGAGCGTGAGCACACCCTCGAAGAAGTCGGCGAGCTCTACGGTTTGACCCGGGAGCGTATCCGGCAGATCGAGATGAGGGCCATCGCTCGCATTCGCGACGGCTCTGCCGGGCGCCGGCTGAAGTCGGCGTAAGCTGAAGTCCGGGGCGCCTTTCGGGGCGCCCCGGCACCGCCCCTTTCGCAAGGGCGATTCGTCATAACCTGAAACCAAAGTGTCAATCGAAAGGATAGGACAATGAGCCTGCATCAACATTCCCATACCTCTGGGCAACCGAGCCTGACTCTGCACGTCAACTCCGGACGTCTGGAGCGGCGCGGCAACTGGCAATGCACCGCCCCCCGCCTGGCGGCCGACGACGGTGTCATCGTCGATCGGTTCCTGGCTCGCTGTGTCGAGCTGGCGGACTGGTGCATGGACGAGCACCGTCGCATTCACAACGAGGACCCCAGCGAGGGTCTGCGTCTGAAGGTGACGATGCCTTCCACCTACACCAGCGAGGAGAAGGGGCGGGCCGTGGAGATTCTCACCGAGCGTGGCTGGGACGTCACGACCGCGAATCTCTACGACTACCAGCTCGAGAAGGGCGAGCTCTGGCTCTGCCCGCACTGCTACTCGTAGCGGCACGAGCATGAATCATGACGGCGCGGTCGGGATGATTCTGATCGCGCCGCAATGAAACCGGCATCTGAGAAAGGTTTTCCTGATGTCCACTCGTCAATCGAAATCAAGCGCGGCTCTCGAATCCATCGGAGTGGCCGCATACTGGGTCTTCACGACCTGCTACTGCTCCCTGGGCGGACTCGCCCTGATCGCCATTCTGGCTGCTGTCGTCGTGGCCATGACCGGTCTGCCATACGGTGTCACGTTCTACACGATCCTCGCCCTGGCGCTTCTGACCGTGGCGGTCATTGCCCTGCGGGTCTACCGCGGCAGTCGCCGGGAGGCTCTGTCTCGGGAACGCATCCGGGAGGATGCGACCTGGTCGCCACCCGTCGACCCTGTTGGAATCCCCAGCTGGTACTGAATGGAGTATCGTCTGGCGCTGGCAAAGACCAGGCGCTGACAAGCGACACTGAGAGCCCGCTTCTGGATCGCTGCTACGGCGGCTGTCCAGGAGCGGGTTCACTTCCTTTCTTCTTTGAATCGAAAAATACGATAGCATATAATAAAATATCGGAGCAGTGCGAGGGCACCAGAAATGGTGCCCTCTCTTGTTGATCGGGTGGTTGCTCCCCTATCTGCCTCCGACCAGCCGCTTGGTGACCGGATGGGCAAGAATGGTGATATTCACCAGGAGGAGCAGGAAGTTGATGGCGAGCAGGGCGACCAGGGCGCTGGGGCGATGGATCGCCAGTTCCAGAGCCATGATCGGGACCACCGTGATGAGCATCGCCTTGAGCAGGTCGAATTCGTTGGCGGTGCCGCTACGGCGCAGCCCCGGGATCCGGTCGAGGAAGTCGTAGAGACCGGAGAAGGCTCCGAAGAAGCCGTTCTTGCTGCGCACGGGCGTCAGCGTCGAACCGCTCTTGAAGAGGTTCTTGTTGCCCAGATAGCGAAGCCACATAGTGGCGGCGAGCAATCCGAGCTGTGCCAGCAGCAGGATGCCGGCTATGAGAGTGAGGGACATGTTCGTCTCCTGTTTACATGTTTACGAAGGTACCGCAACGCCGGCATCGCTCCAGCGCAGGATTGAACGCTGAGTAGTGCGCGAGGACGGCATGGTCTGCGGCGGTGCAGGATTGATCCGGTGCCGGAAGGATCCGGATCCCGGCAAATGAGGCACAGCTCCGGACGGCTCCAAGAGTCAAGCAGAGAGCTCCTGCTCCTGCCATCAAGAAGATAAGCGGAGTCGCGGCCTGCCATCCTCCGACTCTCAAGATCAGTCCTGTGAGCGAAAGAAGAATTCCGGCAGCCATAGCCATCGATGCGGCAGCGAAAGCGGCTGTGGGTATGCGCCGCCAGTCCGATCGAAATCCCAGACCTTCCATGATCCGGTCGAACAGGGCTCCGGCAAGTCCGGCGCCGACTGAGATGGTGCCCAGGACTGCGAGAGCGAGAATCAAGTGTTGAGCTTGAAAGCTCATAGAATCTCCTTGCGTTTTAAACGCAGGTCTTTCAGTGCTCGTGGCGGTGATGCAGGTCCGGATAGTGCGGATGCGAGTGCACCAGGGGGTCATGAGCGTGAAGGTGGCTGTGGGGCTCGCCGGACGGATCGTCGTGCGAGTGCTCGTGCTGATGGTGATCGTCGTGAACGTGCTCGTGCTCGTGGACGAGACGCTCGTGCGAGTGCTCGTGCTCGTGTCGCTCGGTGACATGCAGGTAGACACCCAGAGCCATCAGGGTAGCGGCGCCGACCAGGGCGAGGCTCAAGGGCTCCGCGAAGATGAGCACCGAAAGCACTGCTCCGACAAAAGGTGCCGTGGAGAAATAGGCGCTGGTCCGGGCGGTGCCGAGATGCCGCAGGGCCAGAACGAAGAGAGCCAGGCTGACACCGTAGCCGAGGAAGCCGACCAGCATTGCCGAGGCGATGGTGAGGAGTGGTGGGCTCGTTGGTGAGAGAAAGAGAAGCGCCACGGCAAGATTGCTGGCTCCGGCGACAAGGCCTTTGATGAGCGCAATCTGGACGGCATCGGCCTGGGAGATCTGACGGGTGAGGTTATTGTCCACGGCCCAGCCGAGGCATGCCAGAACGATGAGCAGAGATCCCCAGGACAGGGCGAAACCGCTCTGACCACTGATGGTGAGGATGGCACTGCCGGCGGTGATGGCGATCATGCCTGCCACTACGCGCCGGTCGCAATTCTCTTTGAATACCATCCAGGCAATCACGGCGGTGAGGACACCTTCGAGATTGAGCAGGAGGGAGGCGCCGGCTGCCGAAGTCAGAGCAAGTCCGAGCATCAGGCAAGCTGGTGCGACCATACCGCCTGCAACCACGGCTCCTGCCAGATAAGGCAGCTCCTCCCTTTTCAGGGGGCGGCTCCGCTCTGGAGTCTTGAGGCGCCGGACGAGCCACCAGACTGAAAGTCCGATGCCGGAGCCGAGATAGAGAAGCCCGGCCAGGAGAACCGGCTGGACTTCGCCTACGAAAAGCTTGGCGAGAGGCGTGCTCAGACCGAACAGCAGAGCTGCGGCAAGTCCGAGGAGCGCGCCTCTGGAAATGGTGCGGGGGTCAAAAAAGGATCTCATTTCGCCTCCCTTATCGATGTAGTTATTTTAGCGCTTCAGCCTGCTGTTTCTCCGTAGCGGCTGTGGCAGCGCGGATTTATAAAAGCGTTGAGAGACGGCGCTTTGCTGTCCACCGTCAGGACGGCGCCCCGGGGAAAGTCGAAGCTGATATGGGCGCCGTCGATATAGATTGCGCCCTGGACCATTTCCGAGACAACCGTGACGATGGAGCCGCCTTTGATATAACCCCGCAGGAGGTCGCTGTCGCTGCCCGGCGGACGGAACGGTGCCAGGGTGGCAAAGGCGATCTTGCGGGAAGTGATGTCCAGGAGGACTCCTCCGGCGGACTGGTTGAAACCTGAGGTGCCGGCTGCCGGGGCGATTATCAGTCCGGAGCATTTCTTCTCCCGGGTGAGTTCGCCGATGGTCAGCTTGTAACGCGTGGTGCCGGCGGGGCACTTGTGGCTAACGAAGACTTCGTTGAGCACGGGTACCGGAAGCGTCTCACCGTCGAGGATGAGGCGCAGGCGGTTGAGGGGATAGAACTTGATCGAGCCGGCCAGGATGCCGTCCAGGGTCTTCTCGAAACCGCTCCGGTCGGTGAGGCAGTAGTGCCCGTGACTGGAGCTGGGAGCCGAGTTGACACCGAGGACAGGGATGTCGCCCTGGATCGAATGGGAGGCGTCCAGGAAGGTGCCATCACCACCGATGGTGATGACCATGTCTTCCTCGACTTTGAAGCTTTCCCCGGGAGCGCGCTCGATGCAGCGGCAGGTGATGCCCCTGTCGGTGAGGACATTCACAACGTGCTCGAGGGTGAGACGGTGATCCTGGTCGGAGGCGATTATCCTCTCGCGATCCGGGCTCTCGGAATCAAGAAGCTGCTTGAGCCGCTGATCTTGAGAAGCTTCAACCATTTCTTTCATGGTCTGCTTCACGATCACCAGAACTCGGGCAGGAGAAAAACCAGCTCCTCTGGAGCTCTTTCGCTTGGTCATAAGTGTCTTCCTGTAAACAGTTGGCGCTGTCACGGCAAGCCAAAACGCCTCCTCGGAGAGGAAGCGTTCGTCAGTGCAATCGGGTATTCAGGTCTGTGGGTGTGCTTGCCGGAGAGTAGATGGGATAGAGGTACGCCCGAGGCTACGAGGTCACGGGAGGCAGGAGCAATACTTGTTGCTCTGATTAATAAGCTTCAGATATTGATTCAGGACTCGAAAACCTGAAAACTCGTTTTTATTAGCTAGATCTATCTGATTAAATCCCTAGCGTAAGTAGCGCAATCATACAGAATCAGCCTGGCGCCAACTGCTACGCTAGGTCCGCGATTAAGCAAGAACACCGAAGACCATTGCGCAACGTGCCTTTCGCCGTTTGCAGCTGAGGTCTTCCTGGCTGTCACGGCAGGCTTAGCTTAAAAAGGGGTACTCAAGATCGCTTGTTAGAGACAAACAGGCTCTGGTATCTATGAGTTGTCAATAGCTCCTTTCTTTTTAGAGAGAAAAACCCACCAGAAAGCAGAGCTGATCTACTAACAGGCTGATTGAAAGCAGGCTCACGGGCTGCTCGAGATCACGTCGCAGACGCGTGGAAACTCCGGAGACTCTCTGTAAGAGCTCTTCTCCGGAATATCTTCGCGCCTGTAACAGGCCATCACCATCTCCGTGTCGAGTCTGGCGTCACAACTATGGCCCGGACGAATTCTTAGCAAAGGAAACCAAGTTATGAACAATCTGAGAGCTGTCGCGTTGTGCAACAACGCAGCCGCCGTACTCGTTTGGGTATGGGACGGCATGATTCCTGACTGCCTGGGCTTCAGCATCGATCAGATCGACAAGAAGACCGGGGAGCGCAAGACGCTGAACTCGCGCGTGGTCCGCTTCGAAGGCGAGGAGAAGAGCGACGAGCTCTCCACCCTCGACGAGCATCCCATCCAGGGCTGCAAGTGGACCGACGGCACCGCCAAGGAAGGCGGCACCTATCAGTGGGAGATCTTCCCGATGATCGGCACGCCGGGCAACCTGAAGCGGGGCGAAGGGGTCCTCACCAACGAGGTCACCCTCGGCGTCGACTACGGGCCTTTCATCAAGGCCTGCTTCAACCGCGGGCACCTGGTATCCACCCAGGCCCTCGCCAACCTGCTGCCGAAGCTGCCGGATGGCAGCCCGGACCCGGAAGCCCTGGTGAAAGCCATGGAAGATCCGGACAGCCCCATCGCCAAGTGGCTGGGCGCCAGCCTGCCTGAGTTCGTGAAGCTTCCCTTCGAGGAGGCGAAGAAGATCGGCGGGCATGTCTACTCGCTGTTCTACGAGCTCTCGACGCCGGCTTTCGTCGAATACCTGCGCCAGAACGAAGACCTCTGGAGCATGGTGCTCGGCAACTCGGGGGACGACGACGAGCGGAACGCTCCGGCTCGCAAGGCGTTCCACGATGACGGCGCCGACATCACCGACCGGTTCGTGCCCAAGCCCGGCATCGCCCACAACAAGTCGTCGGTGGTCACGGACAAGGCCGGCAAGCCGGCGAAGTGGATGCTCCAGAGCGTCAACCCGACGCCGACGGGCTTCTACACCCAGGCCAACCATGCCCTGATGATCGACTCTCCGGAGCTGGCTCAGGAGGGCATGGACTACTGGAATCGGACCCGCGAGGACTGCGGGGCGAACCCTGTTCAGAGCGAAGCGTACCGTGCCGCCAACGCCAAGGTGATGAAACCCGTCATCCTCGGCGACGGCACTCAGGTCCAGGCTCTCTTCTCGCCCTCCACCAAGGAGCGGACGAAGCCGAAGACCCCTGAGGACGGGCGCACTTTCCCGCTCCTGGACATGGCGGTGAGCACGGCGAAGGTGAAGGAGGTTCTGCTCGGGGCTAAGCAGGGCATCTATTTCGTCGCCTTCTACCCGGGCTTCCCGAGCTTCCTGGATGTGGTCACCTGGATGCAGTACAAGCGTCCGGAGCTTCCGATCCGCGGTATCGTCAGCAGCCCGCAAGCGCTGCCGCGCCCGCGCCGGAAGAAGACGAGCCCGACCAAGGGCATTCTCGACATGGGTGGTACCTTCGGTGCGACGGAAGAGACCGGTCTTGGTCTCACCCTGCCCGCCGGCGCCATCCCGGGGATGCTTCAGGTGGCGGCCTACCAGCCGCGCAAGAAGGCTCCGACCATCATCGCCGCAGGCGCTCTCGAGGCTGGCTGGCAGGACTGGCACAAGGAGTTGCTCAAGCTCCCGGACGCTCACGCCATCACGCACTCGAAGGTGATCGTCGTCGATCCCTTCGGTGATGACCCGTGGGTTCTGGGTGCCGCCAGCGACAACCTGGGCCTGAAAGCCGGCGTCAGCAACGACGAGACGATGCTCGCCATCCGGGGCAACCGGGCACTGGCCATCGGCTACTTCGTGCACTGCATGGACGTGTACAACCACTTCATCTTCCGTCACCTGGTCGCTACCGGCAAGGCGACGTTCAAGGGAGTGCTGGCCAGCGACACCAGCTGGCAGAAGAAGTACCTGTCCGGCGGTCGCCGCAAGGAGTACGAGACCATGATCACCGGCTCCGGCCTGGTGCATCCCGCGTGCTGAGTCCGTCCTGCTGACCTTCGGGTCGGCAGGTCCTGAACGCATCGGTTCCGGTTGCCACTTCATGTGGTGACCGGGCCGGTGCGTTCTTTTTAATATCCCATATTACTATAAGCGATAAGAGAAAGCGATTCGACAAGTGATTTTAACTGTCAATCTCAAGCTTTTTCGGCTGCGATATGCCTGTCAGGACAAGATTTCGCCTGGAAAAATGATCTGGGAGGCATTTTTCTGCTCAGGTATGACTCACAGGTCATAAGTCAGGAAGAGAACTTGACCTTGAAGGCATATCAGCCACGAGGGCCAGGACTTTCTCGTGGCTTTTCGATCTGGTTTCTGGATCTGGCTCGTCTGATCAGGAAGTCCTCCTAAAGTTCGTCCCGAGACCGTGGGGTTAGAGTCAGAGGAAGGAGGTGAGTTTTGATTTGACGGAGCGGGACGGAGTCAGATGCTGTGGATGCCGGCCGGGTCGAGCCCGGCGTTTTCGAGGAATCTCAGAATCGGCTCTTTCTGCTCCGGCACGAGAATCTCGAGAGCCATACCGCAAACCGACTCGGTGAGACCGGCGGGAGTGGGTGTCGTCCTGATGCGAAAGCCGCTTTGCTTCTCACCTTTCAGCCGGCTTTCGGCTTTCAAGAGCTGATGGAGGCTTTCGTAAGTGAGAAGTATGCGTGTCATGGTGGCAGCCGGTATGTTCGGACAGCGCCAAGATAGCATGTCATGGGTTACCGGTGTTATCAGACGTGGAAAGTTAGATCCAGGTAAAAAAATCGGGAAAGCTGGCCAGTTCGCCTGAAACACGCTTCCATGCTCAATTACACGGTGTTATACTGCTAGGTAGAAAGAGAGGTCGCGATGCAATACTTCCTATGTCCCAGATGCAACTTCAGAATGCCGGCCAAGAAGCGGTTGTGTCAGACTTGCGGGTATAAAATCCCGGCTGCCGATACCGGGGCCGAAGACCTCTCTACCAGCCGGACTGTCAAGAAAACCACTTTCTGGTCGCGTCTCATGGGCGGTGCCGAGCCCAAGACAGCGGAGTCCAGCGGGCAGGAAAAGCCGGCTCTCGGTTAGTTCAAAATCGGCTAGTTATAAATCGACTCGTAATTCCAGTAATTGTTGAAGACCTTGCGGACATAACCGCGGGTCTCTTTGTATGGAATGCTTTCGACATAGACGTCGAGATCGCCGTGACCAGCTGCTTGATGCTGATTCATCCATTTTTTCACGGCGTTGGGTCCACCGTTATAGCTGGCTACGGCCAGCATCGGATTGCCGTTGTGACGCTTGAGCACATAGGCCAGATATGAGCAGCCCAGGCTGATATTGGTGGCGGGCTCGAAGATCTGTTCTTTGGAAGCGAGGGTGATGTTGTTATGCTTGGCGGTACCATAAGCGGTGCCAACCAGGAGTTGCATCAGTCCCATCGCTTTCGACCTGCTCAGGGCTTTCGTGTCGTATCGCGATTCCTGACGAATGAGCCCGTGGACGAGAAGAGGATCGAGACCCTGCTTGTTCGCCTCTCTGTCTACATCAGCCGCATAGGCCAGGGGGTAGGCGAATTGCCAGCGCAGATCCTTGCCGGGAGCGCCGTCTAGCTTGTAGGAAGCAGTACCGATGGCACGCATTGTCTGTCCCGCTTTGCGGCAGATCCAGGACTTGAAATTGACCGGTGAGATCGGTGGCAGTAGCGAGAGAGCTTCGTCGTATTCGCCTATATAGGCCAGCACCGCCGGGCACGGGCCGATGGCTGCGGGCAGGCTCTCGTAGCGGAAGAACTTCGGAGGCTCGGGCCAGGTCCAGTTCGGATCGGGAGTGTGACGTCGGCGCATGGACCATAGCCTGTCCGGCACTATCGTGCCTGGCTTTTTGCCGGCCTTCTTCAGAGCCCGGGCACTGGCCAGCGACTTGAGGTGAGCGAGCCGGTGGGTGGAGCGGTAGCCGTAATAAGACCCGGCAAACTGCTTTGCGGTCTGGGCATAGAGTTCCACGGCGACGCTTTCGTTTCCCAGGCGCTCCTGGAATTTGCCCAGCCAGAAAGCATAACGGGGCGCCGAATCGCTGCCCGGATAGGTCTTCAAGCCCTGAGCCGCATAGGCTGCGGCTCTGCCTATGTGCGCCGAGCCGGGCTTGCCCTTGAGCTTATAGCCTTTCTCGGCGTGGTCCCAGAGCAGCCACCAGAGCGACTCGGGGGCATAGACCGACTTCGGGAATTTCGAGACGATCTGCTGGTAATACTGCGGGGCCGTGTTGCCGGAACGACGGGCGATATTCCAGAGCACTTCGTCCTGACCAGGAACACCAAGGATCTGGACCTGTTTCCAGAGAGAAAGGGCTTCGGCGGTGCTGAGGGAATGACATATCTGGGTGGCGACATTCTTGATCAGAGGGTCTTTAGGATTGGCTTTACCAGCGGCTATGAGAGTCTGGATACCTTCCGCTTTCTTGTTCAGCTTGACCTGACAGAGAGCTCGCAGGATGTGTTTGCTGCCTGCGCTGTCCCACTGGTCGAGGGCCAGGCTCCAGAGCCCGTGCCGGTAGAAGGCGTAGGCGATAAGCAAGTGGTCTTCCTTTGTGAGACTGATCGGAGCCATAGCCTTGCTGGTGTCCGTCTGCGGCGATGTGTCCTTCTCCAACTTCAAGAGTCGCTGTCCGATAGACGGAGCGAATTTCCCCTGGGGACTGGCTTTCAGATAGATGCGGAAATAATCCAGAGCGCGCTCGGGATTGTTGTCCTGATCGATGGCCAGGGTACCGAGATATTGGGCCGCACCGGTGGCGAACTCGGTCTTCGGATAGGCGCGGCGTAGAAGAATGAAAGTGTCGACGGCCAGGCGATAGCTTTCAGCGCGATTGTAGGATTCGGCAAGGCGGTAGACGGCTTCGGAGCGGGTCTTGAGGCGAGCGGCAGTTTCGCTGGATCGCACTGCTGATGGTGACTTGTTTTTGGATGCCGCAGCTTTTTCGGCAGCGCTTTTCTCGACTGCTGCCCTTATGGGCTCGAGAATCTCTTGAAGCTTCTTCTCGTTGTTCAGAGAAAGGGCGATCTCGGCGCCATGGAGCCTGGCTCGCTCGCCGAGATCCTCATGGGAAGCGGCTTCCTCGAAGAGGGAAAGAGCTTCTTCGAGGTCGGTCCGGTCGCTCGATGCTTGCAGCTGCCTGGCAAGAAGGTAGTCTGAAAGCTGCTTCTCGGCCGGCGAGCCGAGCAGCCTGGTGCGAAATTCTTTGAGAGCGGCGATTTTTTCAGCTCGTCCCTTCTGCTCGAGATCCCGGAGGAAATTCGCGAACTCGTCGGAGGTCTCGGCAAAGGCGATCAGTTGTCGACTGTTGATCGATGATTTCAGGAGCGAATCCGGGGGCGATTCGGCCTGTCCCGAGCAGCCGAAGAGAGACCACAGGGTGATGATGGCGGCAATCGAAATCTTTGATTCTGGCTTCAGCGGCATGTGGCTAAGAATGCTAGCATAGCCGAGTCGAGAGAACCCGGATTGTTGCCATGAAACGAATATATTTCGACAATGCCGCCACCAGTTTTCCTAAACCCGAACCCGTCTTCCGAGCCATCGAACACTACCTGAGGCATGCGGGAAATCCGGGCAGAGGCGGACACAGTTTTTCCCTGGCCGGAGCCAGGGCGATCTTCGAGGCCAGAGAGTCTATCGCCGAGTTTCTCGGGATAGCCGAGACCGAGCGCCTGCTGTTCACTCCCGGTTGCACCGAGAGTATCAATATCGTGCTTAAAGGTCTGGTGCATCAGGGAACGCTGGGCAAAGGCGACCGGGTCGTGACCACGAATATGGAGCACAACTCGGTAATGAGACCGCTTACCGAGATCGCCGGAGACCCGGGCATAGAGATTGTTTCTGTACCTTTTAGCTGCGATGAGGAGAGATTCGGCACTGCTCTGAGAGCAGCCCTGAAAGACGGTGCCGGGCTGTGTATCCTGTCCAGAGCCAGCAATGTCACCGGTGAACTACTGCCGGTGAGGCTGGCGAGCGAACTCTGTGCCGAGGCGGGTGTTCCCCTGGCGGTGGATGCAGCTCAGTCGGCGGGCAAGGTGGAGGTGGACTTATCGAGGTCCGGAGTGACATTCTGGTGCGCCTCTGGACATAAGGGGCTCATGGGTCCCCCCGGGGTCGGTCTGCTCTATATCGCTCCCGGTGCCGAGCTGGCACCTCTGGTTACCGGAGGCACCGGCTCTCAGTCGGAAAGCTACGAGATTCCTGCGATTTTGCCGGATCGCTTCGAACCCGGCACCCAGCCCGGACAGAATATAGTCGGCCTGGCTGCGGCAGTAGGCTGGCTCAAGAAACGGGGCGCCGAGGACATGCTAAGGCACGAGCTCAATCTCACCCAGCGTTTTCATGTCTGGGCCGACGAGCGGAAAGATGTGGAGATCTTCGGACCTTCGATTATGGATGGAACAGGGCTCGAGCCCGGAAAAATGCCCCTGGTGGCTTTTCGTATCAGGGGGCTCGATTCCAACCGGGTTGCCGATGCCCTGGACAGCGAATATGGCATAGCCGTGCGCTCGGGGCTGCACTGTGCCTATGCCGCTCATGAAAGCCTGGGAACCGAGAAATCAGGGCTCGTGCGGGCAAGCTTCGGTCCTTTCAACACCATGGACGAAGTGGAGAAGCTGATTGCCTCGCTGGCTGAAATTGCCGCTCGTGGTGGCTGCTAACGCCTGTTAGTGGCTGCTAAAAGTTCGCTAGAGATTTCTCATTATCTTTTTGGCGTCCGGTGCATCGGCTCTGTTCCCCAGCCGGTGCGGATTCTCTGGCCGGCAGGGTTGAAAAGAGAGGCTCCGGGCGGCGACGAATCGGCGCTTTGGCGTTTGTGAATCGGCTATAATGTGCCGCGTTTATGCAGGAATCCCGAAGGAGTCAGATGTCAAAAAATGACAGCCCCAGGAGGTCAAAGATGAGTACGACCATGAAAAAGAAGTCGAGCGAAGAGAGCTCGGTAGCTGCTTATACGAAAGCTGCCATCGATAAAATGATGGAGACCGACTCTTCGCTTGATGAAGACCTCCTGCGCTCGATAATCAGACCGAAGAGGCAGATCCTCGTAGAGGTGCCGGTTCGCAAAGACGATGGCACCTATGCGACTTTCCAGGGCTATCGTGTTCAGCACAATGACGCTCGCGGTCCGTTCAAAGGCGGTCTGCGCTATCACCCCAAGGTGGACCTGGCCGAAGTGAAGATCCTCGCCTGTCTCATGACTCTCAAAACCGCCGTGGTCAATGTTCCCTTCGGCGGCGGCAAAGGCGGGATAGCCGTCGACCCGCGGCAGATGAGCAGCCGCGAGGTAGAGCGCCTGACCCGCAACTTCACCAATTTACTCGGCTCCACCATCGGACCGGAAAAGGATATTCCGGCTCCCGACGTCAACACCGATGGTCAGATCATGGCCTGGATCGTCGATGAATACTGTCAGAGATACGGACAGAAACCGGGAGTGGTCACCGGCAAACCCATCGAGCTGGGCGGCAGCCTCGGCCGGGACGAAGCCACCGGCCGCGGTGCGGTACTCATGGCCAGGGAAGCAGCGAAAGAGCTGGGTCTGGACATGTCCAAAGCGACCGTGATCTTCCAGGGTTTCGGCAACCTGGCATCATTCGGTGCGAAGATCATCGAAGAAGAGTACGGCTCTAAAGTAGTCGGTGTTAGCACTTCCAAGGGCGCTATCTATAACAAGAAAGGCTTCGACATCGTCGCTGCCCATGCCTATTACCGGAAGAACGGCTCTCTGAAAGGCTTCCCGAATGTCGAATGGATGACCAATGAAGAGCTCCTGGAGCAGGAGTGCGACATTCTCATACCTGCCGCTCTCGAGAACGCCATCACAGCCAAGAACGCCAAGAAGATCAAAGCCAAGATTGTTTCGGAGGGCTCCAACGACTGCACCGAGTCCGAAGCCGATAAAATCCTCCATGATCGGGGTATCTTCGTGATCCCGGACATTCTTGCCAACGCCGGCGGTGTAATCGTTTCGTATTTCGAATGGGTCCAGAACCTCCAGAACCATTACTGGGATCTGGAGAAAGTTCGAGACGAGCTCGAGAAAGTGATGGTTCGTGCTTACAGTCAGGTGAGTGCCAGGAGCCGGGAGTACCATAACAGCTACCGGGAGGCTGCCTATATCATCGCCCTGGATCGAGTCGCTCGAGCCATGGAGCTGAGAGGCGGCGTCTGAACCCGAGCAGGGGTTTGCAAATCTTGTAACAGCCAGGCTCGCGCCAGTTGCGAGAATCTTGACTGTGCCGGGCTTGCGGCGTTTTCAAGGTGTATCGATATTGCGAGCGCACCCGCAAAGGCTTGTCCTTGCGGGAATCTTTCATGATGTCATGAGCGGCTCGCGCGGACCGGCTCAATTCACAAATTGAAATTAACAGGCTCAAAGATGTAATCATCGATTCCTGAACGTTATGTACTAAGAGTCTTCATTTCTGATTTCAGAGGGTTACTCTCAACCAATCCTCTTCTCATACTCAAATAACTCCGAGCATCCAGGATCAATTTTTCGCAGCCTCAAGCTGTTTCATCCGGTCCAGATTGCTCCCCGTCATCCCGCCCTCGTCCGGACGCTTAGCGTGCTGTCCTGACGAGCTCACCTGCCCTCCCCGGGCAGTAATGTCAACTCATAAACTCGAGGA